>JANMWH010000089.1:0-20780 GCA_031393945.1 Polaromonas sp.
GTGGGCGGCGCACGCATTTCAGCGCAAGACGGCGCTACAGCTCGGTTAGAACCCAGCGGTGCTGTGACAGTGATGGTCAGCGTGGGTGAACAAGGTCAAGGAACAGAAGCGATTTTTTCGCAGATAACCGCTGATGCAGTGGGCGTGGCCATGGGCCAAGTGCGCATCGTCACCGGCGACACCCAAACGACGCCCTATGGCGGCGGCACTTGGGCATCACGCGGCGCAGGCATTGGTGGTGAAGCCGTGCTGCAAGCCGGCTTGGCACTGCGCACGAATATTTTGAAAGTCGCCGAAGTCATCCTGAAACGTAATGTGAGCACCTTAAGTCTCAAGCAAGGCACAGTAGTCGACACGGCCACTGACGAGGCACTGCTACCCTTTGCGGAGCTGGGCCGCGTTGCCTACTTTAGGCCTGACACTTTGCCCGCAGGCTTTACGCCCGAGCTGATGGTGACACGCCACTACGCCCAACGCGACTACCCGTTTATTTTTACCAATGGCGTGCAAGCCTCCTACGTCGAAGTAGATGTTGAGACCGGTTTTGTAAAACTCCTCAAGCACTGGGCGGTTGAAGACTGCGGCCGCGTCATCAACCCCATGCTGGTAGACGAACAGATACGCGGTGCGATTGTGCAGGGCATAGGTGGCGCGCTGTTTGAAGAGTGCCTGTACGACGCTGCTGGCTTGTTGCAAAACGGCAGCATGGCCGACTACCTGGTGCCCATGGCGGGGGAGATGCCAGACATCACCGTGGCGCATATTGAAACACCCACACGTAGCTCGATGCTGGGCGCAAAAGGCGCGGGTGAAGCAGGCACGGCAGGCGCGCCCGGCGCGGTGGTCAATGCCATCAACGACGCATTAAGACCGCTGAATGCGCAGGTCTGGTCGCAGCCTGTCACGCCAGAAAAAATACTGCGGGCTCTAGGGCTCGTTTAGTCCATCGCGCGCAGCTAAGTTAATTCAGATGCTAAGCAGTACAAATTATGAGATTGCATTTGCGTTTTAGAGAGAACAAACCACAGGCTTCTGTGAAAATAGTGGGACAAAAACTCCTTCTCAAAATATTCGATGTTTACACACAGCCAGAAATTTAGCGCGGTTGTTACCGCTTTCCTATTCACTGCTTTGCAAGTAATGATGTCGCCCGCCCACGCAGCTGACACGATTTTTGTCGGTCGTTCTTTGGCGCTAAGCGGCCCGCTTAAGAGCTATGGTGAGGCCAAGCGCGATGGCGGTGATGCTTACATCAATAAGGTCAACGCAGCAGGCGGCGTGGGTGGCAGAAAAATCGAACTAATCACCCTCGACGATGTTTACACACCGTCTACGACGGTCGAGAACTTGAAAAAGATCAGCGTAGATCGCAATCCCACGGCATTTTTAGGCCTGTTTGGCGTACCCACTGTCGCCGCCGCGTTGCCTGTGCTTTTAGAACTGAAAATTCCCGCCATTGGGCTGACGTCAGGCACTGATGCACTGCGAACTCCCTTCAATCGCTACGCCTTTCCCGTCAGAGCCAGCTACGCGGACGAAGCCCGCAAATTGGTCAACCACGTTAAGACAGTAAACATCGCCAAGGTGGGCGTAATCTACACCGCCAACCCTTTTGGTGAAAGTGTCAAAGATACCCTGATCGCCACATTAAAGGATGCAGGCATCACCGCCAAAATATACAAACTGGATCCAACAGGGGCCGACGCAGCCGATGCGGCGCGTTTAGCCACCGCTGATGAGCCACAGGCCATTTTCATGACCATGCTGTCGCAAGCAGCCGTGCCGGTTTTGACGGCAGTCAAAAAAACAAATTTCCGCGGCGCGCTCTACACCTTCTCGCCCGTAGACACTTCGACCATTACCAAACAATTGGGCGAAAAAGCCAACGGCCTTGCTATCACGCAGGTGGTGCCGATCCCGAACGGCTCGCGCGTCAAAGTCGTCGCTGAATACGTGCAGGCCTTGACTGAATTAGGGCGAGGCGTACCCAGCTTTTACGGGCTTGAAGCCTTTATCGAGGCTAAAGTCTTGGTCGAAGGCTTAAGGCGCGCGGGTGCAAACCCAACCCCTGCCTCGTTGGTCAAAAGTCTGGAAACCTTGCGAGACTTCGACTTAGGTGGTTACTACGTCACCTACAAGCCCGAAGTCCACACGGGCAGTCTGTTTGTAGAAGTGAACGTCATCAACTCACTTGGCGAGGTTAAGCGCTAGCAGCGGGCATACGGACTGCCAAGACCTTATCAATTCGCTTGCCATCCAGGTCCACTACCTCAAACCGCCAGTCTGCGCAGTCCACCTTGTCGGTAGTTTTTAGCAGCCTCCCCGACACGCTTTGCAGCAAGCCCGCCACGGTGTTGTACCGGCCTTTATCTTCGTCGGGCAGGTCTCTAATATCAAGCCGTGCTTTGAGCTCTGACACGGGCATCACGCCGTCAATAAGCCAGCTGCCGTCATCTCGGCGAGTGGCCCACGCATCAATTTGTGCGCCGGGTTGCAGTTCGCCGGTAATCGCCTCCAGCATGTCGAGCGGCGTGACCAGGCCTTGCACCACACCGTATTCGTCGACCACGAACACCATGCGAGTGGACTTGGCCCGAAATTGCTCGAGCAGTTCCATGCCCGTTAGCGTTTCAGGCACAAACACGGCGGCTACCACCAATGCGCCAATGCGTTCGTCGCTTGGCTGCCCGGCAGCGCCCCGTGCAGCCAGCAGTTTGCACACGCTGACCACGCCCACCACGTCGTCAAGGCTGCCACGGCAAACGGGGTACCACGAATGCCCGGTAGTGCCGACGCTTTGAATTGCCTCAATCACCGAATAAGAAGCGTCCAGCCATTCAATATCCGAGCGCGGCAGCATTAAAGAAGTCAGCAAACGATCGTCTAGTAAGAACACATTTTGCACCATCTGGTGCTCGTGCTCTTCTATCAGTCCAGCGTCTACCCCCTCTTCCAGGCTGGCGGTAATTTCTTCCTCAGTAACGCCGCGCCCAGCGGAGTTGTCTACGCGCAGCAACTTCAAAACGGCATGCGTGCTGAACGACAACAGCTTGACAAACGGTTTGGCCACGCTCGCCACCCACATCATGGGCCGGGCCACCAGTTTGGCAGCGGTTTCAGGATACAACTGGCCAATGCGTTTGGGCACCAGTTCGCCAAACACGATGGTGATGTAAGTAATGATGGCCACCACCAGCGCAGTAGCCGAAATTTCAGCGGCGCGCAGCGGCATGCCCAGGCTTTGCAGCCACACCGATAAATCACCACTGAAAGCGGCCTCGCCAATAATGCCGTTAAGCATGCCGATAGAGGTGATGCCGACCTGTACCGAAGATAAAAATTGGGTCGGGTTGTCTAGCAGGCCCAACGCCGCTTCTGCGCCTTTATCACCTGACTCCGCCATGGCCGTGAGTCGGGCTTTGCGGCTAGACGACAACGCCATTTCGGACATGGCAAACACACCGTTCAGCAGCGTTAAAAAAGCGATTAGCAAAAAATCCATGAGTCTTGGTCTTGTTCTTCAAGCAAAATAAACACATGTCACTGTACTTGATTGGCGACCTGCAAGGTTGCGACGCGGCTCTAGGGCGTTTGCTTGATGAGATCAATTTTTCGCCCAGCCAAGACACCCTCTACTTATTGGGCGACTTGGTTAATCGCGGTCCAGACTCGCTGGCCGTGCTTCGCCGACTGAGCGCGCTGGGCAATGCTGCCCAGTGCTTGCTCGGCAATCACGATCTGCATTTATTGGCAGTGTGGCAGGGTATTCGCCCGGGCGGCAAAAACGATACGCTGGCTGGCGTGCTGGCAGCACCTGACTGCAATAACCTTCTGCATTGGCTGCGACACCGCTCGCTGGCGCTGCAAGCAAGTGGCTGGCTGATGGTGCACGCTGGAGTGTTGCCGCAATGGACAATTGAGCAAACCCTCGCATTGGCAGGCGAAGTGGAGCAGGCCTTGCGCGCTTCAGACTTTAAAGATTTTTTGTCGACAGTTTTTGGCAACACGCCGAATAAATGGACCAACGACCTGCAAGGCCCGGAGCGCCTGCGCGTGGTGGTCAACGCCTTAACCCGTTTGCGGTTTTGTACCCCAGACGGACAAATGGAATTCGTGACCAAAGGCGGTTTGGCCGAAGCGCCACCGGGCTACTTGCGCTGGTTTGACCTGCCCGGCCGGGTTACCCAAAACCAGCCCATTGCTTTTGGGCATTGGTCGACTTTAAATGCGGGCGGGGCGATGCATCAAAACACGCTGGCACTAGACACGGGCTGCGTGTGGGGCGGCTGCCTGTCTGCGGCCAAATTAGGCCAATCGCCAGGGGAGTTTGAGCTGGTTCAAATAGCCTGCGAGCAAGCGCAAAAGCCCGCGCAATAAGCTTCGCTAAGCAATCTTCGGCTGCGATTGGGGGTGGGGACTCGGTTGTAGTTGCCCGGCATCACACCAAGCCCGCGCCATGCTGGCCGACAGCAGCAGCACGGCGGATGAAAAATAAATCCACATCAAAATCACGACCAGCGACCCCGCCGCTCCATAAGCAGAAACCACAGCAGCAGTAGATAAATACAGCGCCATTAAATGCTTGCCGACGGCAAACAACACGGCGCCTGCTGCGGCGCCCATCACCAGGTAGCGAAGCGACGGTTTAGGACCAGCGCTCATACGCATTAGCGCTACAAAAAGCGCCACGCAAAACGCGAACGAAAAAATTTCGTTTATGCCAAACGCAATTTTTTCAATCGGCAAATAGCTGCCAACCCAAGAGGACACCAGCCCCAAAGCGGTCGACACCACCAGCGAAATCAACAGCAAAAAACCAAACGCCAATATGTACGCCACACCGCGCAGCCGCAGCGTGGCGCTGTACCACCACTTTTGTGTGGGTGCCAGGCCACTGCCTTGCCGCCACAGCCGCTCGAAAGCGTCTTGTAGCTCGGCGAACACGCCCGTAGCGCCAGACAATAACAACACAAAGGCAATCAGTGAAGCAGCAATGCCCTCAGACGGCTCTTTTGCGCTGGCAATAGCTTGCTTGACAACTTGTGCACCCTGCTCGCCAATCACGCTGCTGATCTGGTTCACCAAACTGGTTTCGATAAAAGTGCGGTCCAGCCACCAGCCCAGCACTGCCACCAGTAAAACCAGCAGCGGCGCCAGGCTGAGAATGCCGTAAAAAGACATGGCGGCGCTCATGCGAAGGCCATCGGCGTCTAGCCATTGCTTGACTGCAAGCCACAGTGGTAAATAAACGCGCCGAGCGGCTTTCACGATCATGTTGCCAGCATAGACAGTGACCGTGACAGTTGCCACCAGACAGGGGCTTGGCAGCTCGTAAGCTGCGGCTGACGAGCGTGAGGTTATTAGCTGAAGTCTTGCGTGCAGAAGACTGCGCTACGCAGCTTGATCAAGCACTGATTTTGAACAGCGCAGCGATTTTTTTCTTCGGTTTGATATTGGCCGAAACACCGCTGCGTGCGGGTGCAGCTTTGGCAGCTGCTTCCCAAGCCGGTTGCGCATCGGGTGCCGCCGTGGACTCGTACGGCTGGTCGAAAAACGGGTCACGTGGCACTGCGGCTTGGCGATGCGGTGGTGCTTCGCGTCGTTCCCTGAAGGGCCTTGGCTCGCGGTGCTCACGCGGGGCTGCGTCACGGGGCGGTGCACCATCGGCTTCGCGGTACATGCGCCTGCCGTCGTTGATGCGACCCGTTGGCGCTTGGTCTTCATCAAACACCATGGGCTCCAGCTCGATTTTGGTTTTAATGAGTTTTTCAATGTCAGTGACCAAGCGTTGGTCACTGCTGGCTACAAAGCTCACTGCAAGGCCTGATGCGCCAGCACGCCCAGTGCGGCCGATGCGGTGCACGTAGTCTTCAGCATTAAAGGGCACGTCAAAGTTAAACACGGCTGGCACGTCTTTGATGTCCAGCCCGCGAGCGGCTACATCGGTGCACACCAGCAAGTCGACCTCTCCGCTTTTGAAGGCTTCGAGTGCTTTCAGGCGCTCGTCCTGGCTTTTGTCGCCGTGCAGCGCGGTGGTTTTTAAACCCTCTTTTTCAAGCGACCGTGCCAAGCGGGCGCAGCCCAGCTTGCTGTTAACGAACACAAACGCTTGCTTCATGCCGCGTGTTTTTAGAATTTGGTGCAGCGCGCGGCGCTTGTCGTCTGCGCTAACGCTGTAGAAGTGTTGCTCTACCGTAGATGCCGTGGCGTTAGACCGCGCGACTTCAATCGTTACCGGTTCTTGCAAATAGCTCGATGCCAAGCGTTTGATTTCAGGTGAGAACGTGGCTGAAAACAAAAGCGTGATTCGCTGCTTGGGCAGGTAACTCAAAATGCGCTGCAGATCGGGCAAAAAGCCGATGTCCAGCATGCGGTCGGCTTCGTCCAGCACGACGTATTCGACTTGGTTTAGCACCGCGTTTTTGGCTTCAATGTGGTCCAGCAGGCGGCCAGGTGTGGCTACCAGTACTTCAACGCCGGCTTTTAGCGCCAGCGTTTGCGGTTTCATGTCCATGCCGCCGAAAACGACCGCGCTGCGCAGGTTGGTGTACTTGGCATAAAGCTCAACCTGCTCGGCCACCTGCACGGCCAGCTCGCGCGTGGGCAGCAACACCAATGCGCGCACCGGGTGGCGAGCAGGGGACGTCGACGCGTTTTCGTGCTTCATCATGCGCTGCAGCAGCGGCAGGGCAAATGCGGCTGTTTTGCCGGTACCTGTTTGAGCAGCACCCATCACGTCTTTGCCTTCAAGCACCACCGGGATGGCTTGCTCTTGAATAGGCGTCATGGTTTCGTAGCCCATCTCGGCTACGGCGCGGGCCAACTGGGGGGCCAGGGAAAGATTTGAAAATGATGAGGTCATGTAGACCCATATTGTCGCATCTTGAGGGTTTTTGCTGCCTAACAGGTTGTTGCCACCCGTGCGTGGCGCAATTGAGTCAACTCACCCTGAAATCGACGACGACAAATCGCTACATTATTAATAGCTAATTGCGCCCGTGTTTATTGGACTAGATGCCAATTTAACGCCCAAAAAGCACTGTTTTTACAGGTTTTTGGCTGAAAACGTGTCGCAAGCTTTCACGCTACCGTTTTTCAGGCCGTTGTCAAACCAGCGTTGCCTTTGGGCGCTGGTGCCGTGAGTAAAACTCTCAGGCACCACCGCCCCACCAGCAGACCGCGCCAGCGCGTCGTCACCAATTTTGGCCGCTGCGTTCATGGCTTCCTCTACATCGCCTTGCTGCAAAATTTGCCGCTGGTTTTGCGCATGGTGCGCCCACACGCCTGCAAAGCAGTCGGCTTGCAACTCAAGCCGTACGCTCAGCGCGTTGAACTCGGTTTTGCTCACCCGGCTGCGCATTTGGTCCATTTTGCCGCTTATACCCAGCAGGTTTTGCACGTGGTGGCCAACTTCATGCGCAATCACGTAGGCCTGCGCAAAGTCGCCGGGTGCACCAAGGCGCTTGGTCAGCGTTTCGTAAAACGCCAAGTCGATGTATACCTTTTGGTCAGCTGGGCAATAAAACGGGCCCATCGCCGACTGCCCAGCGCCGCAGCCGCCCGTGCCAGTGCTGCCCCTGAACAACACTAAACGCGGCTCTTTGTAAGTGGCGCCGCCTTTGGTGAACACGTCTTTCCAGACATCTTCGGTGTCGGCCAGCACAGTGCCTACAAATTTGGCCATGCGGTCGTCGGCCGGTGGCCGCTGGGCGGGCCCTTGCTGGGCAACTTGGGCAGTGGGCGCACCGCCGCCGCTCAACATGCTGATGATGGTGAGGGGATTGATACCGAATATCCAGCCACCTAGCAAAGCCACAACAATCGTACCCACGCCAATGCCGCGTCCACCGATCAGGCCGCCCAAACCGCCACCACCGCCCGAGCCGCCCTCGCCGCGCCGGTCTTCAACGTTGCTTGACTCGCGATTGCCTTCCCATTTCATGGTGTCTCCTGATGTGTTGTGGCGGGGCCAGCCAGTCCTGACGCCGCAGCATTTGGGTTGCCTGACGGGTAGCAGTTAGTTACAGCGTTGTACCGGCTGCCTATTTTGAATACTCGTTGTGCCATTGGTTTACTCCGCGCAACTCCGACTGTACTAGAGCCGCAACTCAATGCGGAACAAACGCCAGAGAGATGAGTCTGATTGCTTATGAACTCCACTAAACCCAGGTTATTTCTTTGGCCGATGGCTGCCGCGACACTCGCACTGCTAGCCGCCTGCGCCAGCCCCATCACTACAAAAGTCACCAGCTTTAACCAGTGGCCCAGTGACGCTGCCGGGGCCAGCTTTAGTTTTATCCGGCCGGCCGATGCGATGAACGACCTTGAGCAGCAGTCGTATGAAAAAACCATTCAGGTTGAGCTTGAAAAGCTTGCGCTCAAGCGGGCACCACTCGGGCAGTTAGGGCGCTTTCAGGTTGATGTGGTGACTGGCAATGGCACTCGCAACCGAACCTACCGGCAGCCAATTTACCAAGACAATTTGCTGTACCACCCGCCGTACCGCGACGCGGCGGGCAATGTGTTTGGAGGGTTCTGGGCGTCTGACCCTTTCGGCAGCCGTTACGTGGGTGACCGCACGGTGGTACGCAGTGTGCGAGTTAGCAATTTGCGACTGCGGCTGCTGGATACGGCGGCATCGGCTGGCAACGCTGGCAAACCACGAGCCGTGTTTGAGTCGCGCGTTGTTTATGAAGGCGACATTGAAGAGCTGACCACCGTGCTGCCGTTTTTAGTGCGCGCGGCGCTCAACAACTTTCCGGGGCAAAGCGGCAAAGTAGTGACCATTAAGTTCGATGGAAAAACCGGGGCGATGGTCACCAACTGAGACTGCGGCGGGCAAACCTGCACAATAAGCGGGTGCGTACGACCGAACCCGATAAATCTAAAACCCGAGCGCCAACTGCGCCCGCGCTACCCACCATTTTGCTCACCGGGTTTGATGCCTTTGGCGGAGACACCGTCAACCCCAGCTGGCTAGCGGTGCAGGCGCTGCAAGGTGAGGCCATTGGCGGCCACCGAGTCATAGCTGCCCAATTGCCAACAGAGTTTGCCGCATCGACCAAAGTGCTTAAGCGCCTACTTCGCCAACACCAACCCGCGCTGGTGATTGCTGTGGGGCAAGCGGGCGGGCGCAGCACCTTGTCGCTGGAGCGCGTGGCTATCAACATTCAAGACGCACGCATCGCCGACAACGCCGACGCGCAGCCAGTCGACTTGCCCGTCATCAAGCGGGGGCCGACTGCTTACTTCAGTACCCTGCCCATCAAAGCCATGCAGCAGGCGATTGAAAACGAGGGCGTGCCCGCTGAGATTTCGCAAACCGCTGGCACCTTTGTTTGCAATCATGTTTTTTACGCGCTAATGCATCAGTTGCATGCCGCAGCCAGTGCATCTGCAGCCAACACCCAATCAAAGCGCAGCCGGTTGCAGGCACCCCGCGGGGGCTTTATTCATGTGCCATACCTGCCCGAACAAGGTACGCCGCACCTGGCGTTGAATGACATGATTCGCGGCTTGCGCGCAGCCTGCGTGTGTGCACTGAACACGCTGCAAGACATTGCACGCAGCGCTGGCGCACTCAGTTAGGCGGGGCGTCTTGGGGTGCTGCGGGTGGGGGCGAATTTGACACCAACCGCCACAGCAGCCATGTGCCCAGCACCGCATTGCCGATGGCGAAACACCCCACCAGCAAAGCGGCCCACACATTCAGCGTGCGGGTTTGCGTGATCCACCCCAACACCAACGACAAACCATTGACGGTCATCATCATCCAAAACAAGGGGTTTTTAGGCTGATAAGCGTTGCGCCACTTCATCATGACGCGAAATCAGTCAGCACGGCTGGGTGCTTTTACTGGCTCGGGTGGGCTTGCTTCTAGCGCCGGGCTGCTGCGCTCAGCAAAGCACATTTTTTGGCCGTCCCAGCGCTGACCACACCAACACACGCCTTCTGCATTGATCAGGCAAGTGCCCGTGCCGCAACAACGCTCGTCTTCATCCATCACATCACCTTAAAGAGTAGAAATCTATTTAGCCACTGCCGGCAAAAACCGGCGGCGAATCAAATTGAACGCCGTAGCCCACAAAGAGCCCGGCACGAAAACTTGCGCCGACTGCAGCGCGCGCCAGCCCCGCCACACCACAAAACCGCGTTTTAGCAGCCGAAACGAACGCCCAGGTTTCACCAAAACAAATGCTGCGCAGGTCACGGCGAGGGCCAGCGTGAACGTTGCGCGGTGCGCCTGCACGTAGCGCTGGGCACCTCGCGCAGCCGCAATAACTCTGTCACCCTGGTCGGCCGTGCGCTGCAACGGAGCCCATTGCACTTGCAGCACTGCACGCTGCTGGGCTATCCGCTCAAGCAAGCGCCCGCGTTGCTCGGCCAGCAGCTGCAACTGACTAGCGCCGCGCGGCTTACCTGTCGTCATGCTCATCGGTAGAGCCCGCGCCAGACCCAGCACCACCCTGTGTGACTGCAGATTTAAGCAAGGCAATATCGCCCTTAAGCGCGGCCAGGCTGGCAGCAAACATGGCTTCAGTGGTGCTCAATGTGCGGCGCAATGCCAAATAACACCACAGCGCGACTGACACGCAAACGCCGCAGCTGATCGCTAGCACCACCACCCGCTGGTCCCACCATATCGCTACTGCCAAGCCAACAGCCATTGGTACGCTCAGGCCAACAAAAAACACCAGTGCCAGCCCCAAACCCAATTGACGGGCCACCAGCAGTTTTTGCACCTGCAGCTCATTGCCCACCAGCTCCAGCCGCGTTTGCAGCATGACTGCCAGCGTGACGGCAATGTTTTTAAGCGTAGCCAGCATAGGGGCAGCGAGCTTTACGGTCGATTAGTGAAAGCTTAACGGCGGCCAATTAGCAGGCCGATCAACAAGCCTGCACCTGCAGCAATGCCCACTGCAGTCCACGGCGATTCGTGCACGTAATCGTCTGTAGCGCGGGCAGCGGCCTTGGTTTTGGCCACCAAAACTTCTTCAGCCTCGGCCAAACGGGCCTTGGCGTCTTTTAATCGCGCTTGAATACGAACTCGCAAATTAGCGATTTTTTCCCCGGCCTGATCAGCGGTAGCGCCCAGCATTTCTTCAGCTTCAGAGATCACCGATTTAATGTCGCTGACCAGTTGTTCTTGCATGTTGACGCTGGTGGGTATGGGTTTAATCATGACGGGCCTTTCAGTTGAATTTGCGAAAATTAAAGGTTAGCAGATTCAGCTCAAAGTGCCGTCAATCGCCCTACCAGCTCCCATGCCTCTCGGCCAGGCTCTGGCTCAAGCCTTCGGCAACGTCACCCCAACCTGCCCTTGGTATTTGCCGCCGCGGTCTTTGTAAGACGTCTCGCACACGTCGTCTTTGTCGCTTTCAAAAAACAGCACCTGGGCGCAGCCTTCGCCAGCATAAATTTTGGCGGGCAGTGGGGTGGTGTTTGAAAATTCGAGGGTCACGTAGCCTTCCCATTCGGGCTCAAACGGCGTGACGTTGACGATGATGCCGCAGCGCGCGTAGGTGCTTTTGCCCAGGCAAATCGTCAGCACGTTGCGCGGAATGCGAAAGTATTCCAGCGTGCGGGCCAACGCAAAGCTGTTGGGCGGAATAATGCAACTGTCGCCTGAAAAATCAACAAAGCTTTTTTCGTCGAAGTTTTTCGGGTCAACCACCGTACTGTGAATGTTGGTGAAAACCTTGAATTCTGGCGCGCACCGAATGTCATAGCCGTAGCTTGACGTGCCGTAGCTGATGATTTTTTTACCGTCAGCCTCGCGGATTTGCCCAGGCTCGAACGGCTCAATCATGCCGGTGGTTTCTGCCATGCGGCGTATCCATTTATCGCTTTTGATGCTCATTGCTCGTTTTCCTAAATTTTCAATCGATTGTAGGCAGGCTAGCGGGCCCAAAGGACCCAGCCAAAAGCTATTATTTTAGGAGCTACTTAAGCCTGTATTCATTGGGCTAAGGGCATAACATACGCATAAAAGGACGTTCTAAGCAGCAAAAACCTGCGAGACAACCGTTTTTTCAATCAACCGGTCGTCGCCCAGCACAATCATCGCGAAGAGCAACTCATCCAGATTGCTGGCTAGCGCTGTTTTACGGGCTAAAAGCGGCGTTGCTTTTGGGTTGAGTACAACAAAGTCTGCTTCACAGCCCACCTGCAAATTGCCAACCACGCCGCGCAGGCCGAGTGCATTGGCCGCGCCAGCGGTGTGTTGCCACCACAGGTGCTGCGGCGACAACGACAGCGCCGCTTTAGTCTGACCCTCGCGGCCCACGTAATAGGCGGCCAGCATGGTGTGAAACGGGTTAAAACTGGTTCCACCGCCAACATCGCTGGCCAAGCCGTACAAGTGCCCCGCCCGGTCGGCGCTGACGTAGTCAAAAAAACCGCTGCCCAAAAAAAGGTTGCTGGTGGGACTCACTGCAGCGGCGGCGCCTGTGGATCGCAGCAGCGCGCGGTCAGTGTCATCCAGGTGAATGCAGTGGCGCGTACACGGCGCGCGGCCGAAGCAAGCCGAACTGGTCGTACACGCTTAAATAGCTGCGTGCCTGTGGGTAAAGCTGGCGTACCCAAGCGATTTCGTCAAAGTTTTCAGCAACGTGGGATTGAATCCACACGTCGGGATATTTGGCTGCCAACTCCCCTGCGCCGCGCAGCTGGGCCGCGCTGCAGCTGGGGACAAACCTAGGCGTAATGGCATAGCCCAAGCGATCGACGCCGTGCCATTTTTTAATCAGCGCCTCCGTGTCAATAAGGCTTTGCTCGGTTTCGTCACGCACGCCGTCAGGTGAATGTTGATCCATCAGCACCTTGCCCGCCATCATTCGTAAACCGTTTTGCTGCGCTTTAGTGAAAAAAGCATCCACCGACTGCGGGTGCGACGAGCAAAAGGTCAGTGCTGTGGTGACACCATTGCGCATCAGTTCTGCTATAAAAAAACGAGCTGCTTGAGCGCAGTAGTCAGGGTCTGCAAAGCGCTTTTCTTGTGGAAAAGTATAGTTTTCAAGCCACGGCAACAGCCCGTCTGCAGGCGAGCCAATCACGTCAAGCTGCGGGTAGTGCACGTGCATGTCAACAAAGCCTGGCGCAATGATGCGGCCTGGTAAATGCTCTGTTGGCACGCCCGGGTACTTTGAAGCCAGGCTTTGGTAGCTGCCGACAGCTTGCACCACCTGGCAGCCTTTCGCATTGCTGCCAATAATCAGCAGGCCGTCTTGCTCAAAAACGGCTTCGCGGCTATTGAAATACAGAAGACTGGCGCGAAGAGCTTTCACAGCACAATCAATTCGTTAATTGCTTAGTCAGCGTGCAGCTGTCACCCATGCCAACGCGCCACACACGCACGGCTGACAGGCCGAGCAAACTGGGCGCCAGAGCCCGCCAGATATAGGCGCACAGGTTCTCCAGTGTGGCTGCGCCCAAACCTGGCACATCGTCGAGCATGCGGTGGTCCAGCTGGGGGCGCAATACCTCGATAGCTGCGCGTACCTGACCCAGGTCGAGCACCATGCCGTTAGCTGGGTCTGGCTGACCTGACAAGGTGATTTCTGCGTGGTAGGTATGGCCATGAATACGGCGGCTAGCATCGGCTTCAATGTCACGCTTTAAGGTGTGCGCCGCGTCGAAAAAAAAGCGCTGGCTGATTTGGTAGGTCATAGGAATTTCTTTAGCGAATACCGGTCATTTTGTGGGTTTGCAGGCTGAGCCGCCACACCGGGCGCTGCATGCACACCGCAATGCAGTCGCTCAGGTTGGCCGACTTGAGCACGTTATCCATCGGCTGCAAGTAGCGATGAGTGAACTTGGCGGCTTCAAGTTCCGCCAAATTAAAAGCAGCTTGTGGCCACACTACTTTGAGCTCGTGGCCTTCACGCTGCACCCAGGGCGCTCCGGCCTTGGGGCTCACGCAAATCCAGTCGATACCAGCTGGTGCGGCAATGGTGCCGTTGGTTTCTACCGCGATTTCAAAACCGCAAGCGTGCAGCGCGTCGATCAGTGCGCTATCGACTTGTAGCAAAGGCTCGCCACCGGTCATGACAACAAAACGGTTGGCTTGATCATGGCTTGGCCACTGCGCTTCGATTTTGCCTGCTAGCGCATGCGCATCCGCAAACTTGCCGCCCAGCGTACCCCAATTCCCGGTGCCGCCCACAAAGTCGGTGTCGCAAAAATTGCACACGGCGCTTGCTCGATCTTGCTCACGGCCAGACCACAAATTACAGCCCGCAAAGCGACAAAACACAGCTGGCCTGCCCGCGTTGGCACCTTCACCTTGCAGGGTGTAGAAAATTTCCTTAACTTGATAACTCATGCGGCGCTCCATGCCGCAATGGGCGGTGCCGTGAGGTTTTTATACATGGTAGTCCTCTACATGGCGCCGAAAAAATGAATCTGAATCGCTCGTCGGGCAGCGAGTGCTCAATGTTATTTTAGAGCGTCAGGCAAATGTAGCGAAACAGGCATCCAGTTGGTCGACACAGCGGCGCTTGGCTGACGCGTCAATAAAGCTCGCCTCAAAGCTGTTGCGTGCAAGCGTGTAAGCATGCTGCGCCTGCAGCCCGGTGGCAGCAAAAGTTTGCGTAAAGTTCTCATTCATGTAGCCGCCAAAATAAGCCGGGTCGTCTGAGTTGACAGTTGCAACCAAGCCTGAATCAAGCAAATGCTTGAGGTTATGGCTGGCCAGATCGGGGAATACACAGAGCTTTAGGTTAGATAGCGGACAAACCGTAAGCGCGATATGGTCCGTAGCCAAACGATGCATCAGGCTAGCGTCTTTGCTGGACTGCACACCATGGTCAATGCGCTCAACTTTAAGCACATCCAGCGCTGTCCATACATACGCGGGTGGGCCTTCTTCACCCGCATGGGCAACCAGACGAAAACCCAGCTCGCGGCAACGCTCAAATACCCGTGCGAACTTTTCAGGCGGATTGCCGACTTCACCTGAGTCCAGGCCAATGCCGATAATTTTGCTCTGGTAGGGCAGCGCTTGCTCCAGCGTTTCAAAGGCGTCCTGCTCACTCAGGTGGCGCAGAAAACACATGATCAGCAAGCCGCTTACGCCAAGGTTTTTTTGCGCATCAACGCAGGCCCGGTGCAGGCCGTCGATGACAGTTTGCATACTCACGCCGCGCGCCGTGTGCGTTTGCGGGTCAAAAAACAATTCAGCGTGCACTACGTTATCGAGAGCTGCTTTTACAAAATAGGCATAGGCCATGTCGTAAAAATCTTGCTCGGTGATAAGCACGCTGGCACCGGCATAGTAAATATCTAAAAAGCTCTGCAAGTTGCTAAAGGCATAGGCTTTACGAAGCTCCGCAACGCTCGTATACGGCAGGCTGATGCCGTTGCGCTGGGCGAGGGCAAAAATCAATTCAGGCTCCAGCGATCCTTCGATGTGAATATGCAGCTCGGCCTTGGGCATGGCGCGCAGCAGCTCTGGCAAGCGATCATTTAAAACGGGTTTGACTACATTCATCAGCAGACTCCAAAGGTAATGCCGGCATCAACTAAAAACCGGCGGTAGGCCACCGACATGCGGTCAGCCGCGCAACTTAGCTCGGCCCCGGCCGCTAAAGGCAAGCGCTTGGGGCGTTGCGATTCCAATATGGGCTGGTCTTGCCCAAAAATGGTGTTTTGAAAATCGATTAATTTTTGATCGGGCGATTCAAAATCGTTCATGGCCATGCGTATCCAGACCACACTGGTCTCTGGCGTAACCGGGCAGACAAACAGAGCAATCGATTCCCGCAAATCGGCCACCGCCGTGGTGCCAGCCTCGGGTACTTTGGTCAGCACCGCCGCATAGGGGCTCACTACTTCGTAGGTGTACTCCACCATGGCGTTACCGGTAGCGTGCACAGACGAGCGCGGCTGCACCGCCTTGCACCCAGTGGCCAACACCCCCGTAGCCGTGGCGGTAACTTCATAGTGCGGCACCGCAACAGCCTCACGCGTGCCCAGCCAACCCTCATGCACAAACGCAAAATGCGACAGGTCTAAGAAGTTTTCAACAATTCGCGGCGCACTGGCATTCACTGTGTACGGCCCGCAGTTCACTTTGCGAAGTCGCTCGTCGTTTTCAGCAGCAAAAAGTGGCACAGCTGTCGGGTTGATGTCTGGCTTGACCAATTGCACCCACAACAAGCCATAAGCTTCTTGCGCCGCATACGTGCAAGCTTTTTGCGACGGCGGTGGCGCAAAATCTGGCAGCGCAGGAATATGCAGGCATTGGCCGCCGGGCGCAAATTGCCAGCCATGGTAAGCACACTCCAAGCGGCCATCAGCCACGCGGCCCAGCGACAACTTGGTGCCGCGGTGCGGGCAGCGGTCAGCCCAGGCTTGATATTGCCCGCCGGGTAATTGCCACACCACCACGTCTTCGCCCAGTACCACCACCGCATGCGGGCCACCGGCCAAGTCAGATAGCTTACCTACCGGATGCCAAAGCAATTTTTCGTGCATGCGTTTGTCCTGTTGAATAAAAAAGGGATTGCGCGCCAGCGGCTCGCAATCCCTGATTCAGAAAAAGCGCACCGCAGTGCAGCTCTTCAAATGGGCCTTTACTTGCCCGCTGGGATCTTGCCGTCAACGCCTTTGACGTAGAAGTCGACCTTGCCGCGCCAGTCATCGTCAGCTTTGGTGTCTTTGGCCAAGCGCTCTTTACCCGCGTTGTCCATGATTGGGCCGGTAAACACTTCAAACGTACCGCCTTTAATCGCCGCCTTGATTTCGTCAAGTTTAGTTTTGGTTTCTGCCGGCACGGCGTCGTTGATTTTGATCAGGTCATTCTGGCCTTCAGCAATACCCCAACGGGTCACGATGTCGCCCTTCCAGCTGCCGTCCATGACTTCTTTAACCGACTTTTTGTAGTAATTGCTCCAGTCAACAATGGCTGAACCCAAATGCGCTTTGGGTGCAAACGCGCTCATGTCTGAGTCCCAACCAAACGCGTACTTGCCGTTTTTCTCAGCGGTTTGCAGCACAGCAGTGGAGTCGGTGTTTTGCAGCAACACGTCAGCGCCGCCGTTGATCAACGTTTGCGCAGCTTCGGTTTCTTTTGGAATGTCAAACCAGCTGTTAACCCACACGACGCGGGTTTTGATTTTTGGGTTGACCGACTGCGCACCCAGCGTAAAGGCATTGATATTGCGCAGCACTTCCGGAATAGGGAACGAGCCCACAAAACCCAGCGTGTTGGTTTTGGTCATCTTGCCGGCAATCACGCCAGCCATGTAAGTGTCTTGGTAAAAACGCGAGTCGTACACACGCATGTTGGGCGCGGTTTTGTAGCCGGTGGCGTGCTCAAACTTCACATCGGGGAAGTCTTTGGCAACCTTGAGCATGGGCTCCATGTAGCCGAAGCTGGTGGCAAAAATCACCTTGTTGCCCTGGGTTGCCAAATCGCGAATCACGCGCTCGGCGTCGGCGCCTTCAGGCACGCTTTCAACAAAGCTGGTTTTTACTTTGTCGCCAAGTTCAGCTTCAACCGCTTTGCGGCCCAGGTCGTGTGCAAACGACCAGCCGGCGTCACCGACGGGGCCGACGTACACCCATGCTGCCTTGAATGGCTCAGCCTTGGGCGCGGGTGCAGCGACTGGCGCTGACGCAGGTGCCGCCGCGACCGGGGCTGGCGCGTCTTTTTTTCCGCATCCGATTAACGCTGCAGTTGCCAAAGCACTCGCGGCGGCCACTTTAAGCAGTGAGCGCTTGTTCAAATCGTTCATTTCTGTTCCTTACAGTTAAACCAACACACAATAAAACCAACACAAACTTCTTTAAATACCGAGCGGCGACTTGGCAAGCTAACGCCCCGGAAAAAACGGTTTTCCCAGAGAGCTGGGCATGTTAAGCCGAATCCACAGCGGATTGCTCGATATCAGCACCAAAACAACGATAGTAGCCAGGTACGGCAGCATGCTCATGAACTGCGACGGCACATCAACCCCCGCCCCTTGCAAGGCAAGCTGCAGCATGGTGACGCCGCCAAACAAATAAGCACCAAGCAATAACCGGGCCGCACGCCACGTCGCAAACACGGTCAAAGCCAGCGCTATCCAGCCGCGCCCGGCAATCATTCCTTCGGCCCACAACGGCGCATAAACCAGGCTGATATAGGCGCCGCCCAAGCCGCACAGCGCACCGCCCACCATCACGCAGGCCAGGCGGAGCAGCCGCACCGGGTAGCCGAGCGCGTGGGCAGACTCGGGGTTTTCGCCCACGCTGCGCAGCACCAGTCCGGTTCGGGTGCGGCTAAAAAACAAACCGATTGCCACCGCAAAAACAATCGTCAGGTACACCATCGGGTGCTGCTGAAAAAGCGCAGGGCCAACAAACGGCAAGTCACCAAGTACTGGCACGCTGTGCGCCGTTCGCCCTTCAAGTGTTTTGCCGATGTAGCCCACGCCCACAAACGCAGAAAACCCACCGCCAAACAGGCTAACGGCCAGGCCAGTGGCGTATTGGTTGGTGTTAAGCCAAATGACCAGCGCGCCAAACAAGCCTGCGGCCATCGCCCCGGCGGCAGCGGCAGCGGCAAAAGCGACCACAGAACTGCCGCTGTGAAACGCTGCGGCAAAGCCGACCACGGCTGCAATCAACATCATGCCTTCAGCACCCAAATTCACAACGCCTACCTTTTCATTAATCAGCAGCCCCAACCCGGCCAATGCCAAGGGCGTGCCCGACGACAAGGTGGCCGCAATCAAAAAAGCGATTTCATTCATAAGCATTCTTTGGCGAGGAGGGCGACGCGGCCGCAAGCACCACTGATGGCACGGCTGCAGGTGGCACTGCCAGCGGCGCTGCACGCAGCCGAATACGGTAGTTGATCAACGTGTCGCAGGCCAACAATGAAAATAGCAAAATGCCCTGAAACAAGCCCGTCAGCGCAGCTGGCAGGCCAATGCGCGATTGCGCCAATTGCCCGCCAATTAAAAACATGCTCAGCAGCACGCTTGCGGCAACGCAACCCACCGGGTGCAGGCGCCCGACAAAGGCCACAATAATGGCGGTGAAGCCATAACCCACCGACACGTAAGGCGTCAGTTGCCCCATTGGCCCGGTAACTTCGTATGCGCCCGCAACGCCTGCAAATGCACCGGACGTCAGCAGACAAGTCCACAACGTTGAGCGCGCCGAAAAGCCTGCATAGCGCGAGGCCGCTGCCGCTTGTCCGCTGACTTGCAATTGATAGCCTTTAAACGTGCGCGACATAAACACCCACATCAGCACTACCAACAGCAAAGCAACTGCAGTGCCCCAGTTCAATCGAAAGCCGCTAAGTACCCGCGGAATCGCCATGTCGAAATTCACCGTTTGCGGAAAGTTAAAGCCCTGCGGGTCTTTCCACGGGCCAAACACCAGGTAGCTAAGCAGCAAGTTAGCGACGTACACCAGCATGAGGCTGACCAAAATTTCGCTGGCGTTAAAACGGTCTTTCAGCGCCGCTGTAATGCTGGCCCACAGCGCGCCGCCCAGCGCGCCAGCCATTGTTGCCAGCGGAAAAAACACCCAGTTACCCATGCTGATTTTTTCCATGGTCAGCCACATGGCCAGCCCACCCGCCGCGATGCCGCCCGCTAAAAATTGACCTTCAGCACCAATGTTCCACACATTGCTGCGAAAGCACAGGGCAAGGCCCAGCGCGCACAACGCCAGCGCGGTGGACTTTAAGGCCAGCTCGGTCAAGGCTCGCGCGCCGTTCCAAGGCTCAATCAAAAAAATCTGCAGCCCGCGAACCGGGTCTTTTCCCAGCACCACAAACAGCAACGCCGACAACGCCAACGTGATGGCCAACGCCACCACTGGTGAGGCATAGCGCCAAAAATTGGATGCCTCGCCGCGCGCTTCAAGCTTGAGCATGGCCAGCCTCGGTCTTGTGCAGGTTTGCTTGATTTGCATGAACCGCTTGGGCAGAGTCCCACAAGCCACTCATCCATAAACCAACTTGCTCCACGCTGGCCTCGGCCCTTGCAAGGGTAGGCGACAAGCGCCCTTTGGCAATCACGTACAAGCGATCAGAAATTTCAAACAACTCGTCCAGCTCTTCACTGACCACCAGTACCGCACAACCCGAGGCTGCCAGCGCCAACAGTTCACTGCGAATTAGCGCGGCAGCGCCCACGTCAACGCCCCAGGTGGGCTGGGACACGATCAGCAGTTTGGGGCGCGCGTCAATTTCACGGCCCATGATGAATTTTTGCAAATTGCCGCCCGACAGCGACTTGGCCAGCGCCTGTGGGCCGCCCGCCTTGACGCAAAAGCGTTCAATGACTTTTTGAGTTTGTGCCGCCAGCGCTTGGGTATTGATCCAACCGCCCGCCCATCGCCTTGACGACAGCGATTCGGTTCGGGTCAGCAGCATATTCATGCTCAAGCTGTGCGCGGGCACTGCGCCCCGGCCCAAGCGTTCTTCGGGTACAAAATGCAGGCCCAATTGGCGCCGCTCTATCGGCCCGATGGCCGACACATCGACATCTGCACCGCCGGTATTGACCAGTACACTGCCGCGCGGCGCACCAGAATGTTCGCCTGACAGCGCCAACATCATTTCTTTTTGGCCGTTGCCCGACACCCCGGCAATACCAACCACCTCACCGGCGCATACGTGCAAGCTGATGTGGTCCAGGTCGCAGCCAAACTGGTCTTCGCGCGGCAGGCTCAAGGCGTTGACCCGCAGCACCATCGCGCCAGGCTCGCTTCTCTTGTGCAAAAGCGCTGGCGGCTCTTTGCCAATCATGAGGCGCGACAACGACGCGTTTGATTCA
>JANMWH010000385.1:0-1852 GCA_031393945.1 Polaromonas sp.
AGCACAGGTATCGGCATGCGGTCAACCAGCGGCGCCCACACCCATTTAAAGCCGTAGGCCAGCCCTACCCAGCTCAGGTAACCAATCGTGGTGCGGTTAACGCCTGCCTCGCGCAGCCAAAAACTCAGCGTGCCAAACACCAGCAACAGCGGCAGCCCCGCAGAAAACCCCAGCAGCACCATGCGCAGGGTGGCGGGCTCGGCGTACACGGCAAATACTTCACGCCAGGGGCGTCGGGCGGGCTTTTGATTTTCTGCGGCGGTTGGTGCTACTTGCATTTTCGCTTGTGTGTTGTTCTGGGGTCTGTCTGCTGAAGATAGTTGGCTTTATCGGTATTATTAGCGCATGTGTTTCCTATGTGAGGCTAAAACATCTGCTTGGGTTGGCCGCCGAGCTTTTTTACTGGCGGCAGCCGGCAGCGCTGTCGCCGTGCCTGCGGCCGCGCAAGTCGAGGTCGGCAAGTCGTCGAACCTGCGTAAGCTGGTACCGGCAGGCGATTTAGAACAAGCCGCCGCCCAGCAATACGCGCAAATGATGGCCGAGGCCAGCTCTAAAGGCGCGCTTGCGCCGCAAGGCAACCCGCAGTTGGCGCGATTGCAGCGCATTGCCACCAAGCTGGTGCCGCAAACCGCGCAGTGGAACGACCGCTCCACTGGCTGGAAGTGGGAAGTCAATTTACTGAACAGCAAGCAAATTAATGCGTTTTGCATGCCCGGCGGCAAAATCGCTTTTTACACTGGCATTCTTGACCAGCTGCAATTAACTGACGACGAAACCGCCATGATCATGGGCCACGAAATGGCGCATGCCCTGCGTGAGCATGCGCGGGCGCGCATCGCCAAAAGCCAGGGCACGAGCACTATTTTGTCGATTGGTTCGCAATTGCTGGGGCTGGGGCAGCTAGGCAACGTGGTGGCGGGTCTGGGTACGCAGTTGCTCACCCTCAAGTTCAGTCGCGAAGACGAAACAGACGCCGATTTGGTGGGTTTGGAACTTGCCGCACGCGGCGGCTACAACCCGCAGGCCAGCGTCAGCTTGTGGGAAAAAATGGGCAAAGCCAGTGGCGGCGCAGCAGGCGGCCCGGGGTTTTTGTCTACTCATCCGTCGGGTCCGCAGCGTATTCAGGAACTGCAGGCCAACGTGCCCAAGGTACAGGGGTTGTATCAGAAAGCACGCGGTTAACTCTGCCTTCTTTAGGCCTGTAGTCCAATAAATACGGGCGCGAGCAGCAACCTTCGCCAACATCGCCGATCACGGGACGTTGCTGGAACCAGCCGAAGACTGCGCTGGTATTGCACCGAAGTACGTGGCATGCCGGGCCTTATTTTTTTGAAGCTAAGGTCGATTTTGTTAACCTCGAACTCAACGACACCAATATTGTTGACTACCAGAGTGTTCGACTAGGCCACGCGTTGGGTCAGATTGCGCACATTGTGGTTTAACGCGGCTTGAACCGACCTTTGAATTTAAGAGCACACCGATTGACCGCCTTGACGCTATCACCCACATCCATCAACACGCCCGACGCATTGGCCGAACTCAATGCCGCGTTTGATGCGTATGAAGACGCACTGGTGCACAACAAGGTAGCCGTGCTTGACGAGCTATTTTGGAGCAACCCGCTCACGCTGCGTTTTGGCGCGAAGGAAAATTTGTTTGGGGTGGATCAAATCAAGGCGTTTCGGGCGTCGCGGCCCAGCGTGGGTTTAAGCCGCGAAATAATTGACCGGCACATCGTGACTTTTGGCGACGCCATGGGTGTGGCCAACATCACCTTTAAACGCAGCACCGAGCCGCGCATAGGCCGGCAGTCGCAGACCTGGGTCAAGTTTGACGCCGGTTGGCGTGTGGT
>JANMWH010000103.1:0-2825 GCA_031393945.1 Polaromonas sp.
GGCTGCGTCATGCTTGTCACCAGACTGTGCCAACGACAAAGCGAAGCCGAAAAACCGCCGAACATCTGCGGGCAAGGTCATCAAGTCTTTGTGGCTACTGCCTATCCACTCAAGCGGTTTTTCGTGACTCAACATGCCGACTGTTATCTATTAAAAGGCATAAAAGGGCCAGGTCTGTTGGTGCAGCGTGCCATGCGCGACTTAAGTCTCTACAGCTGCGATTTGACGAAACTGTCTGTGTGAAATTTGAGTTGTTTCCGTATCGCTATCAATTCAGGATCTGCTTGCGTCCGTATTCATTGGCCTAGCGGCCTAAACAGCAGGTGAAAACAGGCCAAAAGCAGCGTTTTAAAGCCTTCAGCCAGCGTAAATCGCCGTCGCTGAGCTTTGAAGGGCAAAAAACGGCCGCTTTGATCCAAGCCCTAGAAAGACGTACAGACCGATAGACACATGCACGAGCAGCTCCTAAATCAGGAGCGTGGAAGGTTACGAGGCAGTTTTTTGTTTCAGGTGGTGCAATTGAGTGCCGAATCAGTTCCGCACCACATAACCCGGCCGCAACCGCGTCTTCCTAACCACCCCATCCGGCGAAAACAAAATTACAAACTCCGCTTTCGCCTCAGCAGCCTCACGCGACTTGGCTCGGTACACCCACACTTCATAACCGCTGTCGAAGTTGATCACGGTGGCCGGGCCCAGTGCTGCCATTACGTCGGCTTTGCTGCTTTTGCCTGCGGTGATGCTGTCGCTGGCGCTTTGCATCGACATTGCGGGGTCGCTGAAGGCTGGCGCATCTGGGCCGCCACCGAACAACCCTGGCCCCGCACAACCCGCCAGCCACAGGCAGCAGACAGAGGCGACACCGGTGCGAAAAGCTTTTGCGGGTCGCGTACCCATGCTCAATTACCGTCCATATATTCAAACTCAACCAGCGTGTCGTCTGGCCAGCTTTTGTCACCCAGCGGCAGCACGTAGGTGCGGTCTATCAGCACCTCGCAGTCGCAATACGGCAGATCGCTTTTCAGATTCGGGTCATCGCTGGCAGATGCGTACAGTTTGTCGATAGACAGCACCTCACGCCGACTGCCGTGCACCAGCGCTACGCTGAACAACGGTCGGTCGGCAAAGAACAAATACAGCGGTGCTTTTCGGTCGCAGTAGGCTGGTGTATCTAGCAGCGCCTGCGTGATACGGCCAATGAGGTTGCTGCTGTTGGATATCAAACCCGCTTCCATGCCCACCCGGCATTCCAGCCGCAAATCCCCCAGCCGCTGGGTGTTGGGCGGCAGGCCTGGCGTGCGGATGTCACTGCGCCAGGTCATGGTTTGTGACTTGCGGTTGGGGATGACCTGGGCGTTTTCGTCAAACGCTTTGGCGTTGCGCTCCAGCGTGAAGGTGTTATCTAGCGACAGAGCCACCGAGAAGGCAATGGTCGAGCCGATGACTTCCATGTCGATGTTTTTCATGTCGGTCTCTAGACGGCGCGGCAGCAGCTTAAAGCGCAGCGCGCCGTTGGGGGACAGGCTGCGCTCAGCGTCAAACAAGTCCATGCCGCGCACCATCTTGCGGTAAGACTTTTCAACCGGGTCGCGGTTGGCTTTGGCGACGATGGTGACAGTCGGCAGGGCGGGGACGGGGTTGTCTTGGGCGTGCGTGTTGAAACCTAGCACCACCAGCACGCTGGACAGGGCCAAGCGGTGTGCTGCGGAAAATACAAAGAACAGTTTTTTAGGCAACTTTTCACCAATCAAGTCCATCCACCTAATGTATGGCGACACTACGCCTGGCTTTGTAGGATGAATCCAGCAGGTCAAACGATGCTGGTTTGCCGCTAAATAGATGTAAAACTCTTCAAAAGCGGCGTTTTTACCTATCTAATACGCTTGCAGCCTAATAAATACGGGCGCGACCAGCTATTAAATAAATAGCGGTTGCATTGCTGCGAAAGCATCCCCTGTTACCTCACACGCCGCTCTGGCTTGCAGCCGTCTGGTTTTGTCACTGCACTTTCAAATACCATCGGGGCCATGACAAATTCGCCTCTGAACTCAGCTTTCACCCACCAATACCCACGCCTGCTCACCATCGCAGGCTCAGACAGCGGCGGTGGCGCGGGCATTCAGGCTGACCTTAAAACATTCTCGGCACTGGGTTGCTTTGGCATGTCTGCCATCACGGCGCTGACAGCGCAAAACACAACTGGCGTACGGTCTATTCACGGTGTGCCGCCTGACATGCTGCGAAATCAGATTGATGCGGTGGTAGAAGACATTGGCGTTGACGCAATCAAGATTGGCATGTTGCATTCGCCCGAGGTGGTGCAAACCGTTGCCGCTGCGATTGACCGCCATGCGCTGGCGCACGTGGTGCTTGACCCTGTGATGGTGGCCACCAGCGGCGCGGTGTTAATTGACAGCCCCGCTATTGCCGCGTTGGTGCGGGAGCTGTTTGGCCGGGCGGTGGTGATTACGCCGAACCTGGATGAAGCTTCGCTACTGGTAGGCCGAACGCTGGCCAATGAGCAAGACATGCAAGCCGCCGCAATTGAGCTGCTGGCCAAAGGCGCAAACGCCGTGCTGGTCAAAGGCGGGCATTTGGCGGGTGACGTGGTGATCGACTTGCTGCAAGTTGCGGGCGGCGCGACGCACTGGATGCGTGCTCCGCGCATTGCCACGGCCACAACGCACGGCACGGGCTGCACCTTGTCTTCAGCGATTGCGGCCTATTTGGCGTTGGGCCACACGCTGGTAGATGCGGTTGAAGCTGCGCGACTGTATGTGCGCGGCGCTCTCGCGGCGGGTGCCAGCGTTAAAACCGGGCAGGGC
>JANMWH010000171.1:0-2745 GCA_031393945.1 Polaromonas sp.
GCGCGGTTTTGGGGTCGCGCTCGGCAATGGCACGCAGCGTCGCGTCATGAAAAATCACAAAAGCGGGCAAGTTGTGCTCGCGCGCTACTTCTGCCCGCCAGGCCTTGAGTTGAGCAAGCCGCTCCAGTGCACCTGCGTTCAAGGCAGCTTCAGCGATGCCCTTGGCCGAGGTTTTAGTGACTTTTTTGGCGCGGCTGCCGGTTGCTGACTTTTCATTTCCAGTCAGCTCCCGCAGCATCACGCTAACTTCACCTTTCAACACCTGCCGCGCATCGGCCATCAGTTGCAGTGTGCTGTAGGCTTCGGCGTCAACGTACACCATGTTTTTGGCGATCAGTTGGCGCAGTACCGCGCGCCATTGGGTTTCGGCGAGGTCAGAACCAATGCCGAAAGTCGAGAGCTTGTCGTGGCCGTGTTGTAAAACTTTTTCGGTGGTCTTGCCGCGCAAGATATCCATCAAATGACCAGCGCCAAAGCTGATGCCGCTGGCTTGCTGCACGCGATAAATACAGCTCAGCATTTTGCGCGCTGCGTCGGTCGCATCCCAGACTGCGGGTGGCGAAATGCAGTTGTCGCAATTGCCGCAAGGCGAGCTGGCTTCATCAAAATAATGCAACAAACTAACGCGTCTGCACGCCGTGCCTTCAGCGAGGTTCAGCAGCGCGTCCAGCTTGCCGCGCATCACGACCTTGAACTCTTCACTAGCCGCCTCGCTGGTGTCAATCATGCGGCGCTGGTTCACCACGTCGGCCAGGCCGTAGGTCATCCACGCGTTGGCGGGCAAGCCATCACGGCCGCCCCTTCCTGTCTCCTGGTAGTAGCCTTCAATGTTTTTTGGCATGTCGAGGTGCGCCACAAAGCGCACGTCGGGCTTGTCAATGCCCATGCCAAATGCAATGGTGGCCACCATCACACAAGCGTCATCGCGTAAAAACTTGTCTTGGCGCTGCTGGCGCAATGCCGAGTCAAGCCCGGCGTGGTAGGCCATGGCGTTGATGCCCGCGCCTTGCAGCATGTCGGCAATTTCTTCTACCCGCTTGCGCGACTGGCAATACACAATGCCCGCCTCGCCTGCATGCTCGGTTTGAATAAAACGCAGTAGCTGGCGTGTGGCGTCGAGCTTTTCAACAATCGTGTAACGGATGTTCGGGCGGTCAAAGCTCGACACAAAATGCGCGGCGTCTTCAAGCTTTAGCCGCTCAACCATGTCTTGCCGGGTCAGCGCGTCGGCAGTCGCCGTCAGCGCCATGCGCGGCACATCAGGAAAAATTTCGTGCAGCAGGCTTAAAGATCGGTACTCGGGCCTGAAGTCGTGGCCCCACTGGCTGACGCAATGCGCCTCGTCAATCGCGAACATGCTCAGTTTGCCCCGTGCGTTCAATCCGCGCAGCAGCTCCTTCATGCGTGGTGTGTTGATGCGCTCTGGCGCGGCGTACAGCAGGGTCAGCTCGGCGCGTTGCAATTGCCCTTCAAGCGCGGCGCTTTCTTCATAGCTTTGCGTTGAATTCAAAAAGGCAGCGGACACGCCCGCTTCATGCAGCGCCCCGACCTGGTCGTGCATTAGCGCAATCAGTGGCGAAATGACGATGGTCACGCCGTGGCCCGCGTTTTGCCGTGCAATCGCCGGTATTTGGTAGCACAGCGACTTGCCGCCGCCCGTAGGCATCAGTACCAGCGCATCGCCGCCGTTCACCACATGGTCAACGATGGCCGCTTGCGGACCCCGGAAATCCGGGTAGCCGAAGACGTCGTTCAATATGCTCAACGGGGACGTGTGCTGCATCAGTTCAGTCAAAATGGCAATCAGTATTTGCTATTGTTATAGGAGCTGCTCGCGCCCGTATTTATTGAGCTATGGGCGCATTTGATGCCTAAAAAGCACCATTTTCAGGCTTTTTTTGCCATGTTTGGCAAAAACCTACATTTGCTCCCACGGCAATCCATCAAAGCGCCAACCCGACACAGTCGACCGCTTGAAATGCGCATCCAGGTCCCCCTCAAAGCCATGCACCACATGCTGCACATCGGTAAACCCGGCTGCCTCTAGTGCCTTGCCTGCTGCCACCGTGCGCTGACCCGAACGACAAATAAGCAGCATGGGCTGGTCTTTGCCAGTCGCCTCGCGCGCAACGGCATCTGCAAACGCTACGGCGTCGGGCTGCAGGTCAGGGTATTCGTACCACGGCACATTCACCACGCCGGGCGGGCGACCCACGTACAGCGACTCAATTTCCATTCGCACGTCGACAAACAGCGCGTCAGGGTGGTTTTGCAGCCAGGCGGCAGCTTCTTTAGAGTTCAGGTTTTTCATGGTGTTTAAGCTAGTGCCATATTGTCATTGAAAGCAACTTGGTAATGGCTCGGCTTTAAAATCAAAAGATGAACGCCATCACCTACACCCGCGGCCAACAGCTCCCCGACATTCTTGCCAAACGCATCGCCATTCTTGACGGCGCAATGGGCACGATGATTCAACGCTTCAAGTTAAATGAAGCGCAATATCGGGGGGAAAGGTTCAAAGACTTTCACAAAGACGTCAAAGGCAACAACGAGCTGCTCAGCCTTACCCGCCCAGACGTGATTGCCGACATTCATGAAAAGTACCTGGCTGCAGGCGCTGACATGATTGAAACCAATACCTTTGGCGCCACCACGGTTGCCCAAGCCGACTACGACATGGCTGAATTTGCCATAGAAATGAACGTCGAGTCAGCCCGCATTGCACGCGCGGCGTGCGACAAATAC
>JANMWH010000173.1:0-9478 GCA_031393945.1 Polaromonas sp.
GACGCAGCGTCGGCAGCGTCTAGCGCCAGCACGCGCGCACCCGGGTGCTCTGCCGCAAACGTGTCGAGCGCCTGCTGGCCACGCGCCGAAACGGTAACGATGGCGCCCGCCGCATGCAGCGCATGCGCGGTGGCCCGGCCAATCCCGGATGAAGCGCCCACGAGCCAGACAGATTTGCCCCGCCAGTCAGTGATGGGAATGTTATGCGGCATGGTGATAAGCAGACTCGTGAATTGATTACTATGAATTTAATAGCTGCTTGCGCCCGTATTAATAAGGCTAAAGCACATTTTTATATTAAAACTACCGCTTAACGAAGGTTAGCGTGACCTCGCCAAGCTTAAAACCAAATTTGCTCATTTCGGCCAGATTCAGCATGACTTTGTCGTTCATTAAATACATCCAGTCATCGAACTGTACTTCAATGATTTTGCCGTCAACCGGCAGCTTCAGTGTGTAGGCCCAGCGAAAGGCATTGCCCTTAACTTCGCCATTGGCCACGCCCAGCACGTCGCTGGCAGTGCCGGTGTAGTTGCCGTCGGCACCGCGTTTAAGCGTCCAGATGCGACGGTCTTTGGTGCCGTCTGAGTAGGTGAAGTCTTCATCGAGCACGCCAACTTCTTGACCAGGCAAGCCAGACCAGCTGCAGTCCATCACCACAGTGAACCGCTTGACCACCTTACCCGAACGATCAGTGAACACGCCGTACGCGTCTATCTTGCCGTTGAAGTAGGTGCGCATGTCCAGCGCGGGTTTTTCGTTCGCGTAATCAGAAATTTGCGGGCCGGCGCAGCCCGCCAACAAACTGAGTGCCAGTACTGCGCCTAAGCCTAGCGCACGCGACGCGTTTTTAAATTGGATCAGATTGCTCATGCATCGCCTTGAAGTGTTCGGGTTGTTTGATAACTAAAAAATACAGACTGCCCGCTGCCAGCAGCTTGAGCAGGCAAGGCAACACGCAGTACGCAATAACCAAGGCGCTTAAAGCTTGCGCGTCGCGCGCGCCCGGGGAATAACCAAAATAACTGAGCAGCGGCAACGCCAAACCAGCAGCCAGCGCCAGATTGAGCTTGATGGCGAAGTTCCACCAGCCAAAATAAGCACCTTCTAGTTTCCCCGAGTCGCCGTTGCGCTGAATCACGCCCGCCAACATCGCGCCGGGCAACGCCAGGTCAGTCCCCAGCGCCACGCCCGACAGCGCGCAAATGGCTATAAATGCGCCGGTTTGCCCCGCACCTAATTGCGTAGCCCATACAAACACGGCAATGCTAAGCAGCATGCCGCACAGCCAGGTTTTGGCCAAGCCCAAACGCTTGACCACAGCCAGCCACAGCGGAATTGACAGCGCCGCCGCTACAAAATAGCTACCTAAAAATAACGGCTCCTGAGACTTCGGCGCTTGCAGCAGGTCTTGAATAAAAAACAAAATCAGCGTGGCGGGCACGGCACTGGCAATACCGTTGAGCATGAACACGCCCAGCAAACTTTTAAAGTTTGTCTGCTGAAACGGTAACCAGATCGCACCCGGCGCGGCCACCGCATGCGCCTTGACCACTGGCCGCACCGCCCGCGACCACGCCAGCCAGCCAATGATCAATGCTACAAAAAATATGCCGGTAGTGGCAGGCAACCCTAGCGCCACCGGGGTAACAGATGCCAACACCACACCCACCAAACCCAAGCCCTCGCGCCACGCCACAATGCGGCTGCGCTCGGCCTCGTTGCCGCCCAACATCGCGCCCCACGACTGGTGCGCCACGCTCAGCGCGCTGTAGCCTGCGTAAGTGACCACCAGCATGACGCTCGCCCACACAACCAAAGCGTTGGGTGATTTGACTTGCGGAAAAAACAGCAGCGCAAACCCCGCTGCCAGTAGCACCGCCGCCCCCGCTCCCATTGCCAGCACCGATTGCGGCGAACGGGAAAAAAGCCGGTCGCTCATTCGGCCCAATAGCGGGTCGATGAACGCATCAAAAAGGCGCGCGCCCAACAAAACAAAGCCCAGCGTGATCAACGACACACCGAACTCGCGCGAATAATAGTTCGGCAAAATCACGTACAACGGCAGCGCCACAAACGCCAGTGGCAGGCCAAGCAAACCATAGGCTATGCCGTTGCGTGTGCTGAATGCACCACCGCTCATGGCGAGCCGGCGAGTAAAGCGGTGCGCATTTTGGGTTGCGATGTTTTTGCTGACAGCCAAATGCCAAAGAACAAGCGAGCGAATTCGGCGTCGTCCACGTCGCCTGCGCGTTTGCCGTTGACCCAAAACGTTGCGCCTTCGCCCGGGCGGTTGACGCCCAATACACGGTCGCCTTTTTTAATATTGGGAATCACGCGCAGCATGGCCGTGCGCCAAGCGCTGGCTTGACCATCGTCGAGTGCCGCGACCCGGCGCATTTCGGCAATAGAGCGGTCGACGATGGCTTCGCTTTTAAAGTCTCGCAGGTAAGCCAGCTCGAGCGCAAACGACTGGGATGAAAAGTCTTGCGTGTTGAAACTAGGGGCCACCCACAAGCGCGAGTCATACACCTGAAAGCCGTACACCGACAGCCGCGCTTGACCCAGCAAGCGGTGTTGGGGCAGCGCTGCTTGCAGCTCCGGCGGGTGGCCCGGCAAGCCGCCAATGGTCGCCCAGCTAGAAGCCACCGGCGCGACGCAGGCAAGGCCCGCAAGCACCCCAACAATGACCAGCCGCCGCTTGTTCATGCGCGTTTACGCAGCGTGTACTGCACCACGTCGGTGTTGGCTTGGCGAAAAGCCGCCTCGCAGTAAGCCAGGTAAAACTCCCAGATGCGAATGAACTTAGTGTCAAACCCGAGCTGCATCACGTGTGCTTGCTGCGCCACGAACTGCTCATGCCAAAGCTCGAGCGTGCGGGCGTAGTCTTGCCCAAACGAAAATTCGTCGACCACCTCAAAGCCCGCCTTCACGGCTTGCGCACGAAACTCTTTGGGGCACGGCAAACAACCGCCCGGAAAGATATATTGCTGAATAAAGTCGGTAGAGGTCAAGTAGCGCTCGAACAAATCGTCGGCAATCACAATGCTTTGAATGCAGGCGTAACCGCCCGGCTTGAGCAACCGGTGCACGGTTTGAAAATACTCGGGCCAGTATTCGCGGCCAACGGCTTCGACCATTTCTATTGAGCAGATCGCGTCAAACGGTTCGTCTGCACTGGTTTTGCCAATGTCGCGGTAGTCTTGCAAGCGTAAATCTGCCCGTTCAGCCACACCCCCGCGTGCCATGCGCTTGTTGGCCCACGCCAGCTGTTCGGTGCTCAGCGTTACCCCGACCACTGATGCGCCAAATTCAAGCGTGGCTTTTTCTGCCAACGCGCCCCAGCCGCAACCAATTTCCAGCACGCGACTTCCTGGCTCGACCCGCGCCATGCGCAATGCCCGGCGCACTTTGGCATGCTGCGCGTCCACCATCGACGTTTCAGGCGTGTCAAAAATCGCAGATGAATAGTTCATTGTGCCGTCCAGCCACAACTCGTAAAACGCATTGCCCAAGTCGTAATGCGCGTGAATATTTTTTTGACTGTTGGCTTTGGTATTGCGATTGAGCAAATGCTTGACGCGGTACGCGAAGCGGCCCAGCCACGTGCCGTAGATCACGTCTTCAACTTCTTTGCGGTTCAAAATAAAAACGCGCAGCAGCTCTGTGAGGTGCGGCGTTGTCCAGTCACCCGCAATATAGCTTTCAGCAAAGCCGATGTCGCCAGATTTAAGGGCTGCCGTGCATACATTCCAGTTCAGCAAGTGCAAGCTGGCCATCGGCTGCTCACCACTGCCAAAGCGCTGTACAGAACCGTCCGGCAGTTTGACCATCAGCGTGCCGTGCTTTAAGCGCATCAGCAATTTAAGCGTGGCACGCGCTGCCGAAGGTGCACCGCTGGGCAGCACGTAAGACGCGGTGGAAGACGAGGAGTTACTGGTGGTCATCGATGGGCTGTTTTCGTAAGTTAACGCGTCACAAAGTGTTCTGGGGGCTTGGGCTTGGGCACGAACGGCACACGCTTGAACCACAACTTGGCGGCCTGCCAGTGAATGCGAGCAACCACGCCGAACGTCATGGCCGGGTAGCGCCACAGCGCTTTGCGCAGGCTGGCGTTTGAAACAGGTTCTAGCGTGCCGCTAACACTGGTTTCAATCAGCGGGCCGCTGGCGTCGTCGTAGTCAATGCGGGCAACAGTTTTTTCAATGCCGCCATGGCTGCTACGCATAAACCTGAACCGGTAATTGCCTTCAAGTGTGCAAAACGGCGAGACGTGAAAGAATTTGTCAGCCACCAACTCGTGTCCGTACGCAGGTCGGTCCAGCAAGTAGCAGTGGCGCTCACCAAAGGTGTTGTTGACCTCGACCACGATAGCGCGCAAGGAATTGTCCTTGGCATGGCAGTACCAAAAACTGACTGGCTTGAAGGTGTAGCCGAGCACACGCGGGTAGGTGTGCAGCCAAAGCTCGCCGGTTGCATCGGTAATGCCTTCATTGGCCAATAGCTCATCAATCCAGCCAACCGAATTGGCTCGGCCGTCGCCGTGATCACAATCAAAAAAACTGATGGCGCCGCTGCGGTTGTGAGCTAGCGCGCTGGGTGCGCCTTGAACGGCGCATTGCATGGCGCGCATGGGTAGCATTAAAAAGTAGGTCGGGTAGGTAAACCCGTTGCTTGCAGGCTTGATGCGTTTGTGCCGCACGCTGCCAAAACCGACCATAGGCACAGCGGCGCTCATGCCATGGCCTTTTCAAGGTCAAGCAGCAATTGCCCGGCTACAGCCAAGCCAGACTTCAAACCGTCTTCATGAAACCCGTAGCCCGTCCAGGCACCGCAAAAATAAGTGTTTTGCTGGCCTTGCAAGCGCGGCACATCAGCCTGCGCACGAACGGCAGCCAGATCAAACACCGGATGCGAATAGTCGTATTGCCCCATCACATGACTACGCGCAATTTCGCGCAGTGGATTCAACGAGACCACTACCGGCTGCGCAAACGGCAGTGGCTGCAGCATGTTGAGCAAATAGTGCAGGCAAACTTGTGTGGACTCAGCGCCAGAGGTTGGGGCACGCTCGTAGTTCCAGGCTGCCCAGGTGAGCTTTTTGCTCGGCAGTACCGATGCGTCGGTGTGCAGCACAGCGCGATTCGGCTGGTAAGTAATGGCGCCAAGTGTTTTTCGCTCGGCTGCGGTCGGCTGGCTCAGCAGTTCAAGCGATTCGTCAGAGTGCGCGGCCAGAACCACCTTGTCAAACGGCTCCGTGCCTTGGTCAGTGGTGATGTTGACGCCATTGACATCCCTCTCGATCAGCCTGACTGGGGTGTTCAGCCGCTTGTCGCTCACGTTGGCAATTATTTTTTCAACATAGTGTTTTGCGCCGCCGCTGACCGTCCACCATTGCGGGCGGTTAGTGACTTGAATCAAACCGTGGTTGTAGCAAAACCGGATCATGGTCGACACCGGGAACTGCAGCATTTGTTGGGTCGGGCAAGACCAGATGCAACCCATCATTGGCAGAAAATACCAGTTGCGAAACTCACTTGAGAATTTTTGATCCGCCAAAAAGTCGCTCAGCGGCTGCAGCATGGCGTCGCTTGCTTTGGCATTTGCTAAAGCCGTGGTCACGCGGTTGAACCGAACAATGTCGCGGAGCATGCGCAAAAACTTCCAGCTCACCAAATTGCTGCGCTGAGAAAACACGCTGTTCAGCGATGAGCCGCTCCACTCCAGCCGAGCGCCATTGCCGATAGGCGCTTGCACTGAAAACGACATGTCTGACTTGGCGGTAGCTACGCCTAAATCAGCGAACAGCTGAATTAAATTAGGGTAGGTACGCTCATTGAAAACCAGAAATCCCGTATCTACGCCGTGCGTGACGTCTGCGCCCTGCGGGGTTTTTAAAGTCACGTCAACCGTGTGCGTGTGGCCGCCAAAATAGCCGCCCGCCTCAAACAGGGTGATGTCAGCTTTGCCTTGAAGCGCGTGCGCTGCTGCCAGGCCAGAAATGCCGGAGCCAACGATGGCGACTCGCGGGCGGGCTTTGCTTAACATCGCCGCGCCGGGAATAAAAATGTTGCAAAGCGCCCCAAGACAAACAAGGGAGGGAGGGAGGAGGAGAACCACCCTGGGATTTCTTTCAAGCCTGAACGACTTAAAAGGCTTCGCAACCATGAAACTGGCTGGTCACGCCTTACAAACGCTGCACTGCGTGATGTAGCGTGACACCCAGTTATGAGCGTTCCCGTGCCCGCAGAGTTCCCCTTGGCCATGCAATTGGCGAAGTAAATATCTGTGAGCTTAAAGTGCACCATGGGCGAAGTATAAGCCAAAAATTACTAGTCGGTCAAATAATGACTGATTGGTAATAACTTCGCTGTTTGCTTGCCCAAGACACTTGATAAAGCTTACTTCTGGGCCAGCTGCTTCTCAATCTCCTTGACGAATTGCTTGCTGTCAGGCGCGGCCATTGAATTGAAACTGACCACGCTTTGCCCGTCCCGGCCGATCACGTATTTATAAAAGTTCCACTTCGGGGTGGTGCCAGACTTGGCGCTGAGTTCCTTGAACAGCGGGCTGGCGTCTTTGCCCGAAACGGTGGTTTTAGTAAACATAGGAAACTTCACGCCGAAGGTGTTGGCACAGAAGTCAGCAATCTGTTTGTTGCTGCCGGTTTCTTGTGCAAAGTCATTCGACGGAAAGCCCAGCACGACCAAACCTTTGTCTTTGTACTTGCTGTGCAGCGCTTCTAACCCCTCATACTGCGAAGTAAAACCACAAAAGCTTGCCGTATTTACCACTACCACCACCTTGCCGCTGTACTGGCACAAGGACTGCGGCTTTTCATCTTGCAAGCGCATAACGTCTTGTTTTAGCAGCGCGGGGCATGCCGTATCAGCCGGAGCGGCGGCGTGGGCTGAAACGAAAAAGCCAGCGCCCGCCAAGGCAAGCAGTGCGGCGCCCATCACGGGGCGAAATAAAAAGACAGACGACAGGCGCATGGCGACCTCCAATATCAACGAAGCGGAAAATACCGCTTTATCGCTGAGTTATACGCCAGATTCGGTGCAGTAGATTCGCCCGACTTGCCTTGCAATACCCCTGCGTGGGGCCATTTGTCACAAATACTGCCTAAAATTGTGTTGGCTGCAAGATGCAAACCAACAACATCCAGCGCAGCATTTTCTGCGTAATATAACGAAGCGCACGTCCAGGTGCGAAGGAGTTCATATGCTTTACCCTGAATTGTTTAAACAGCTTGAGTCCGTTCGCTGGGACATGGACAAAGACATTCCGTGGTCAAGTTTTGATGCGTCGCAACTCACCGATGAGCAGGCGCAAACCATCAAGATGAACGCGATTACTGAATGGGCGGCACTGCCGGCCACCGAAATGTTTTTGCGCGACAACAAAGACGACAGCGATTTTTCAGCTTTCATGTCGATCTGGTTTTTTGAAGAACAAAAGCACTCGCTGGTGCTGATGGAATACCTCAAACGCTTTCGGCCCGACTTGGCGCCGACTGAAAAAGAGCTGCATGAAGTGCGCTTTGAGTTTGAGCCCGCGCCGCCACTTGAAACGCTGATGCTGCACTTTTGCGGCGAAATCAGGCTTAACCATTGGTACCGCCGCGCAAGCGAATGGCACACCGAGCCAGTGATTAAAAAAATCTACACCCAACTCAGCCAGGACGAGGCGCGCCACGGCGGCGCTTACCTGCGCTACATGAAGCGGGCGATTAATAATTTTGGCAATGACGCGAAGGCAGCGTTCGTTAAAGTCGGCGTGCTAATGGCAAGTGCGCGCCGCACCGCACAGGCGCTGCACCCCACCAATTTGCATGTAAACAAAAACTTGTTTCCACGCGACACCATTCAGTCGCGCCTGCCCAACCCCGAGTGGCTGGAGCACTGGCTGGACACACAAATCAAGTTTGACGCGGTGTGGGAAGGCAAAGTGGTCGAGCGCATATTGCACAACATGAGCCTTTTGATGAACCAGAGCTTTAAAACGGTGCAAGAGCTGAACCGCTACCGCAAAGACTTGGGCCGCGAAATTGCGGGCGCCATTGCGGCCCCATTGGATGCAGGGCAAGCCAAGCCTCAGCTGGTGTGACCGCGCCTGACTTTTCAAGCAAGGTTGTAGCGCGCGAAGCTGCGTTGCAACGCGTTAAAAACCTTCCGCAGCCGGTTGTTTTTACCAACGGTGTGTTCGACGTGCTTCACCGCGGGCACGTGACTTACCTGGCGCAGGCACGCGCACTCGGTGCAAGCTTGGTGGTGGCATTAAACACAGACGCATCGGCCAGGCGGCTGGGCAAAGGCAATGACCGACCGTTGAACAATGAGCAAGACCGAGCCTGGGTCTTGGCCGCGCTAGAGTCGGTCGGTCTTGTCACCTGGTTCGACGAAGACACCCCGTTGAGCATCATCACTGAGCTTCGACCCCACACGCTGGTCAAAGGCGGTGACTACGACATGCGCGCACTGCCAGAAACTGCGGTGGTCGAAAGTTACGGCGGCACAGCTGTCGCAATTGCTTTTGTTGATGGGTATTCCACCACCGCGCTGGTGCAAAAAATTCGCCACACGCCGGTTTAGCAGCGCTATTTATTCAATAGCTGCTCGCGCCCGTATCAATTGGGCTAAAGCACTATTTAAGGCCAGTTACTTGGATGCAGGCACTGCGGGCGGCATCACGACGACAGTGTCGCCGCCGGTAGCCCCTTTTTCACCCATGCTGCCCGTTGCACCAGTGCTACCCGTTGCGCCGGTGGTACCCGTGGTTCCTGAGCTGCCCGACGGGCCCGCCGGACCAGCAGGGCCTGGAACAGTCACCACGGCTGGCGGAGTGACAACGGTTGCAGGGCGATCGCAGGCGCTGAGGGCAACGACGGCCGCGCTCAAAATAACAGCTGAATAAATGGTAGATGTCTTCATAAGGTTTCCTGGTGTTTGCCGATACAGCTGCTTACCCAAAATGGTGAACGCCGCGGCAGGGTAACAATCGAGTTAAGACCTGCAATTTTTAAACGGCGCTAAATATTTCGGCGTAGGGCGATGCCTGCACCCTGCGTGGGGAAATGGCGGGTAACAGGTTGTGCAAGTGCTGCGCGCCTCTTTTTAACTATGCACAGTTAGTGAACACGCCCGGCTTTTGGGGCACCGGCTTTGCCCGTTACCGCGCCGCTATTGGCAGCGACCCGGCTGCTTGTTCACGCCGAAACACCTTGCGCCAGACAGTAGCCAGCCACTCTTCAAGGTCATCAACCAGTGTGTAAACCGCAGGTATCACCAGCAAACTCAGCAGCGTCGATGTCATCAACCCGCCAATCACGGCCACGCCCATGGGCGCGCGAAAGCTGCCGTCGGAGGCGCCCCAGCTAAAAGCAATTGGCATCATGCCTGCACCCATGGCAATGGTGGTCATCACAATAGGGCGAACGCGTTTGTGGCACGCATCTAACAGTGCATCCATTCTGCTC
>JANMWH010000195.1:0-4839 GCA_031393945.1 Polaromonas sp.
TGATTTTGAGCGGCTTCCACGAATGCGCGCTCGCGGCTTTCGGCGCAGCAGACATCGTCTACCCGGGCAAAAACCCACAGCTTGAATACACCACCAGCAGCACGCGACTGCACCGGCTGCTGGGTGTCGATGGGCAAGCAACAACCAAGCCTTGAACGTTGAGCATTTGCTATTGAATAAGTAGCTGCTTGCGCCCGTATTTATTGGGCGAAAAGCACTTTTAATGCCTAAAAAGTACTTCTACAGCGTGAATTAGCCCAGTTTGCGCGTAGAGCAAGTGTTCCAGCCAAACAGCGCGTAAGGCGGGCACCAACCCATCGCCGCCGTGGCCAGCGGAATAACACCCAAGTAGCCCCACCAGCCCACAGCGCCCGTCGCAGCAAGCGCGATCAAAACCAGGCCAATAACGGCGCGCAAAATGCGGTCAATACCGCCAACGTTTTTTGTCATGAGAGTCTCCTTTGAGCAAGGTTAATCATTAATAGCTTTTTGATTAGACGCCTGGCGGGGTGGAGTTTCACTGATGCAGATCAAGCTCGCGCGATTTGGTCACCGAACCATCGGCTTTTACGTGCTATTTGAGTGAACGCTGCGACAAAAACACCCAAGCAAAGAACAGCATAAACACGAAGTCATTGACGCCATAAATGCTAAAAAACGCGCCCGCAAAAACGTCCTTGGCATACAGCTCGGGCAGGCTGTTTTTCGACAGCCACATTACCCAAACCACCACGTACACCAGCTTTTCCAAAGCAAATGCACCCGCCAGCCATTTGATGTTTGCGTTGATCGCCGCAGCGCCCCAATAAGCCAAGCCCCACACCGCAATCATCAACAGCCCGAAGTTAGACATCACCACCGGGTCAGCGTTGTTGATGGCAGTGTTCGTGAACGCCCGCGAGAACAACAAAACGCCGCCGATGTTCATCAGGCCGGCTGCGATAAATCCGGTTTTTATCAGTTTTGTATTCATTTGTTAAGGGGTGTAGAAGAAAGTATTGTTGATGAACAAACCGCGCTGCCGCTCGCGCGACAACTTTGGCAGCTGCACGTTGGCGCATCTCGTTTATGTCAAAAATGTAATCGTAAAACGGCGCACATTCCTACTTCAAACATCATTGCTGCGACAAAATCTGAACAAGTGTTTTGTGCCAGGCATCAACTTGCCCACTTCCAAAAAATTCAGTCACATAACCCAAAGCAGCCTTATGAAACACACCACCCAGTTGCCGACCAAAATACCCGCCGCCTTGAATCATTTAAGAGGAACCACAGCAAAGGCTACGTTGGTAGCCACGTTCGTTGCCCTAGCGCTGGCCGGTTGCGGTGGCAACAAAGATGACGAAGAGGCCGCACCAGTCGCCTCTGCACCAGCCGCCGCTGCAACTGTCGTCGCTGCACCCGCCATCACGGTTCAGCCCGCGAACCTTACCGTAACTGAGCTGCAGCCTGCATCGTTCAGCGTGACGGCTACGGGCGAAGCGCCGTTAACTTACGAGTGGCGGCGTAACGGCACGCCAGTCGCGGGTGCCACGTCGGCAACGTTGACAATTCCTGCTGCGCTCGCAGCCGATCACAACGCCAAGTACTCGGTGGTGGTGAGCAACAACGCCGGCTCCGTGGCCAGCGCTGATGCCGTGCTGACCGAAGAGCTGCCCATGTTTTTGATGGCTGGCCAATCGAACATGGAAGGCAACGTTGACTCGCCGCTGTTTCAGCAAATGCTGGCTGACCTGGCAAGCGGCACAGACGCGGAAACCACAAAGATTAATCTGGCTGCACGCATCAAGGCCTGGACCAACGTACCGGGCAGAAATTACGGCTACTCCGACCCGATGGCTGCTTTGGAAGCTTCCGAGTTGGTGCGATTGAACGCTGCCGGTTTGGTCGGTGCCAACTTGACTACGCCCAACCCCAAAGTTTTTTGCTCGTGGAACGAGTCTGCAATCATCCCGCTGACAGCTACTCCTGCTGACACCAAAACGCGCTGCAGCAATACAGCTGGCCCAGAGCTGGTATTTGGCCAGGCCTTAAGTAAAGCCGGCTATTCGACTACGTCGCTGATCAAGGTCGCCGTTGGCGGAACCAGTTTGTATGACGACTGGCGCAGCCCGCTCATGGGCGGCGAAACCAGCGCAAATTCAAAATTGCTGTACGCAAAGCTGCGCACGCGCATCCAGTCTTTAAAGTCGAATCCCACCAGCGTCAACCCCGCTTGCAAGGCAAGGGCGTGCAAATGGTCGGCCTTTGTCTGGTTTCAGGGCGAACAAGACGTGTTTAGCGCAGTCCAGAGGGCAGCGTATGAGCAAAACCTGAAAAACTTTATTGCAGATGTGCGCGCCGATGTGGGCTCTCCGGATCTACCGGTGGTAATCGTCCAGATTGGATCCTGGGCACAGTCCATAGACGGGTATAAAGGCAAGATCGTGTCAGATGCGCAAACGGCAGTGGTCAACGCTGACAAGTACGCCCGCATAGTCAACACAGCTGACTTGAATGGCTTCTACCACTACGACCCGGCCGCGCAACTCATTATTGGCGAGCGGGTGTCGCTGGCTGTGCAGTCGCTGTTGGCAGCCGCACCAGCCCAGAAGTGACCAGCGCGAACAGCAGGCAACAACGCGGTAGTTGATTGGAAGCTTACCGGTAGCTCAAGCTGACGCATTAATGCTAAATTACATTGATGCGAATTACCCTAGGTTTACCTGACTCGCTTTTGCGCAACCTGAAAATCCAGGCTGCGCAAGGCGGCAAAAGCTTGAAGACGCTGCTCAATGAGCTGTTCGTGCGAGCCATGGCTATGCCGGCTGTGCCCGCCCAAGTAACGCCCCCTACGCTACCTGTTCTGAGCAGACTTAGCGATACAAAACCTAAATCAACGCCGGTTAAAAGTAGCGCCATTCTTGCTGACGTGCAGCTGCAAGACGACCTCGATAAGCTGCGCCGCTCTTGCTTTATTCAATGAGTCACTCTGACTTGCCGGAAGTGAATATTTGAGAGGATGTGGGCCTAGACTATTTGCACCTCAAGCCCGTGCCTACAGTCGTCGCTAAGTCGTAGCTGCTATTAATTCAGGAGCTGTTTACGCCCGTATTTATTGGTCTACAGGCCAGATTAATGTCTAAAAATGCCTTTAAAATAGCATTTTTAGCCCTAACGCCATCAATGCGCAAATTTATGTCGACTGCTCAAAACTCCACTTCCAAGATTTCCGATACGGCCAACACCGCCCTCACCCCGCTGCGAGCAGCCGAGCGTTCATTTGCCTTCAGCGACCACGCGGCGCTGTGGTTCAGCCTGGGGGTTGGCCTGCTGGTGATGCAAATTGGCGCGTACCTGGTGCCAGCCGTCGGCCCACAGCAAGCTGCGCTGGTGATCGTGTTGGGTTCGATTTTGGGTGCGGGTTTGTTGGCGTGGACGGCCAAGCTAGGTTGCGACACTGGCCTGGCCAGCTCGGGCCTGATGCATGCCACCTACGGCTCAAGCTTTGCCAAATTACCGGTGTTGCTAAACATCGTGCAGTTGGTCGGCTGGACCACTTTTGAACTGGTTGTGATGCGCGACGGTGCAGCAGCAATTGCCAAGCAGTCTGGCTTTGCCGCGCCCTGGTTGCCGTTTGCGGCCACGCTGGTGCTGGGCGGCGTGCTGGTGGCGCTGTCTTATGGCTCGATGGTCAAGCTGGTTCGTAAATTTATTGGCCGCTATGGCTTGCCGCTGGTCATTGCGTCGCTGGTGTGGTTAACCTGGCAATTTTTGGGCAAAGCCAACGCGCAAGGTTTAAGCGCCATCTGGAACAAGCCCGGCACGGGCGGCATGAGCACCATGCAGGCGCTCGATTTGGTGATTGCCATGCCCGTGTCGTGGCTACCGCTGGTGGCTGACTTTGCGCGGCACGGCCTAGGCGGCAAAGCGGGCGGCACCAGCGCGTTTCGGGGCACTTGGCTGGGCTATGCGGTGGCCAACATTTGGTGCTACTCGCTCGGCGTATTGATTGCGATCACCACGCCCAGCACTGACTTGGTTGTGGCGCTGCTGCTGGCACAAGGCGGCTTGATTGCACTGGGTTTGATTTTGATCGACGAGATGGACAACGCCTACGGCGACGTGTATTCAGGCGCTGTGGCTGGCCACAGCTTGAAGTCTGGCTGGTCAGTTCGCCATATCGCCATGGGTATGGCCGCAGTGTGCACTGCCCTGGCCATGGTGCTGCCCATGCACGCACTAGAGCCGTTTTTGCTAATGCTCAGCTCGGTGTTTATTCCGCTTTACGGCGTAATTTTGGCGCGCTTGGTAGGCAAGTCAAACGTGGCCGCGCTGGTAACTGCGAGGCAAGTCAACTACAGCGCAGTGTTGATCTGGTTCAGCGGCGTGGTTTTTTATCACGCCATGGCGAATATGGCACCTGCTTACGGCGCGGCCATACCTACGTTGGTGTTGACGTTTGTGCTGGCTAAATTGATGAGCGACAAAGCGGTTAGCCGCCCCGCCGCCGCTTGACGTTAGTTAAGTGGCAACAAACGCATCGGCAGCGGCGCAAAGCTGTGGTTTAACGGCCCATTGCCCTGCCCGGTTTTAACGCTGGCACCCGCCGCGAGAGCGCCGCGCACATACAGCCGCGCGGCTTCAACTGCATCAACCAGCGTGTAGCCCAACGCCAAATAGGCTGCAATAGCTGAAGACAAGGTGCAGCCCGTGCCGTGCGTGTTGGCCGTGGCAATGCGCGGCGCACGCATCCAGTGCGGCGCGCCGCCCGCAACTTGCAGCAAGTCGCTCACCACGTCACCCGCCAAATGCCCGCCTTTGACCAGCACGGCGTTTGCGCCTTTGGCCAGCAGCTCA
>JANMWH010000211.1:0-3589 GCA_031393945.1 Polaromonas sp.
ACGCCAGAAAACACACGGTACTGGTCGTGCGGCAATTCGCACAGCATGACGGCCATGGCGGGCTCGTCAAAGTACTCGACGTTGTTCGATGCAATGCCCACGCCAACGGTGCCGCTCCAGTCGGTAATTTCAGGCAGCTCAGCGCTCAAGTGGTCAAGAATGTCTTGCGCCTGCGAGGCGTACCGGTCGGTGATGTACAGCAGCGCCAATGTGGGCGCATCGGCGTAGTCGGGCAGAGCCATGTGCGCGCGCAATTGCGCCAGCACCAGCGCCGCCGCCATGAGCCACTGGGGGTGCGTGGCGTGACCGTAGGGAAAAAGCTTCATGGGCATTTGCACAACTTCATTTTGAGCCGCTGGTCTTGCGCGTTGTTTTAGCGGCGGCACGCTTAGGCGCGGGCTTTTTGGAGGCAACGGGCGTAGGCCAAGCCTGGCGGGTGCGCAGCGCGCTGTTCATGGCGGCTTTTGCGCCGTCTGCAACGGTTTTGCTGGCGCTGCTGGCCATGCCTTTGGCTACATTTTTTGCCATGCCGCTGGCGGTTTTCATGGCGTCTTTGGCAAGGCCAGTTGTCATGCTTTTAGCGGTGTCGATGGCGGTTTTTTTGGCGGCATCTTTCATTGCGTCAGCGGCAATGGTTTGAAACTGCTGAGTCAAAGCGCCCCACCATTGCATGGGGTCAACCACCCCTGCTGGAGCCGCCGCATTGGGTTTTGCTTTGGCTTTAGTCTGTGATGGCGCGGCTCGCTGCGGCACTTCAAGGCCCGCGAAGGTTTTGGCCTTGTCCGCCATGCCCTGCACGCCGCCAGCTACCGTGTCGGCCACCTTGAGCTTGAACGCATTGGCCACGTCGCCCATGTTGAAGTTCATGCCCTTCAGGGTTGCCAGCGTCATTTTTTGCACTTCAAGCGCTTGAATGGTGGCCTTCAGTGCGGTTGCATTTTGATCAAGCCAAAACTGCACCGACTTCAACTCGCCAATGCGCTTGTCCAGCTCTTCCACATTGAGCGTGGGTGCCACCCAATTGCCTAAATTGGGCAACTGCGGAATGCGTTCGGCCGCGGTACCTGCCGCTTGGGTAGCCAGGTTCTGCAAAAAATCAAAACCCGGTACGAACTTGCCGAAGTTAGAAAACGCATTGCCGTCGCTAGAAGCTTTGTCTGATGAGCTCATGGTGGTCTCCGATTTTTAATTTAGTTTTTTGCAGTGGGTGTGCCAGTTGTTATTGTGCAGCGCTAGCGCCGCGCGTCAACCCGTAGCTTGCCGATGGGCCTGAATACTGACATTGAATCCAGAATCTATGATGTTTAGGGCTTTTAACGAATAAATACGGGCGCGAGCAGCTACGCTAATAATAGCAAAAGTGTGGCTTTTGGGTGTTGGCCGTTTAGACAACGTTTAGACAAAAAACTCTGCCAGGGCCTTGGCGGTTTGCACCGGCAACTCTTCAGGAATGAAATGCCCAGCCGCCATGGCCTGGCCGCTAACCGCCGCGCTGCATTGCGCACGCCACAGTGTCATCGGGTCAAACAAGCGCTGCACCACACCACGCGCTCCCCACAGCACCCGTAAATCGCACGTAATTTTTTCGCCTTGCTCGCGGCTGGTGCGGTCGTGCGTCAAATCGATGGTGGCGCTGGCGCGGTAATCTTCACAGGCGGCGTGAAGCGCTTCCGGGTTACAAAAGCAGCGTTCGTATTCTTTAAGTGCTTGCGGCTCGATGTAGCCTAGCCCGGCGCTGCCCCAGCCGCCCAGCTTGGCGTGCAGGTAGGCAATCGACGTTTCAAGGTGGTTGGCGCCCATCATGATTTCGGGCAACGGCGCAGGTTGCAGCATGGCAAACCAGTGGTAGTAGGCCTTGGCAAACTCCATGTACGGCGCGGTCAAGCTGGTGCCTTCGTACATGTCAAGCGTGGGGGCAATGTCAATCACACACAGCTTTTTAACGCGAGCCGGGTAGTCCAGTGCCAGCCGATGCGCTACGCGCCCGCCCCGGTCGTGGCCGCATAGATAAAAACCGTCAATACCCAGCGCGCCCATGACCAACGCCATGTCGTGAGCCATATTGCGCTTGCTGTAATTGCTGTGGTCAGGCAGGCCAGGCGTTTTTGATGAATCGCCGTAGCCACGCAGGTCGGGCAGCACCAAAAAGTACTGCTGCTCAAGCTGCTGGGCGACGCGGTGCCACATCACGTGCGACTGCGGAAATCCGTGCAGCAGCAGCAAAGGCGGCTTTTGCACTGCGCCCAGCACGGTTGTAGACACCCGCGCGTTGATGGTTGCGCCATTAACTTCAAAGCTGCGTTGTTCAAAATTATCAAACCAAGTCATGTCAATTCCTCCCAGTTTTTTTTGCTGATAAAAACCGCTGCAGATTGGCGGCTGCAGTTGTTCTTACTTTGTTGCGCAAGAACAGTGTCCACCCCAGAAGCAGGCCGGGCGCGCCCAGCGCTTGGCGCGACCAGTTCCAAAAATTAAAACTGTCGCCGTGCCGGGTAATCAGGCCTTGGTCATTGAACTCAAACACGCCATCAATCGAGTTGTGTACCAAGCGGTTGGTGGCGCTGAAGCGGTAGTCAGCTTCCCAGTGCGCCTTGCCGGTTTTGGCATCGGCTTCAATGCCGCTGCATTTCAGCTTCCAGTCGGCCAGCGCCCGGGCTTGGTTGGTTTCACACAGGATGCGCCACATGCCCATGACTTGCGCGTGCCCGCGCAGCGAAAAAGCCTCATCATCAAACTGCGCATCAGGCGCGTAGCAGGTGGCCATGGTGTCTGAATCAAGCCGCGCAAAGGCAGCATAAAACTTTTCTAGCATCATCTGGTTGGGGTGCATGATGAATCCCAATTTTTAAGTTGTGGGCAGCAGGGCTTGGGCAATGTTGTCGCCAAGGAAATCGTACACCGCCCTTATACGCTTGCTTCCGCGTATCTCACGGTGAACCGCCAGCCAGACCGGCAGCGCAGGTATTTTCAACATGGGCAACAGCGGCACCACATCAACATCAGTGCGCGCCAGGTAGTCGGCAATAAAACCGATGCCTACGCCGCTCTTTACCGCGTGCCAGTGCGCCATCAAGTCGTCTGTGCGAAACGCAAATTGATCTTTCGTGACCAGGTAGCCCATTTTGATGAAGCCGCGAATGATATCTTCGTTTTTATCGCTGCCAATTAAAGCGTGTTTCAGAAGCTCGGTTGGCTGGCGGGGCGTGCCGGCACGCTTTAAATAGTCTCGGTGTGCGTAGGTGCCAATCGTCACCTTGCCAATTCGCTTGACCACCAGGCTGGTCTGGTCAGGTTGCACCATGCGCACTGCAATGTCGGCCTCACGCCTGAGCAAGTTGCTGACTTCGTTGCTGGACACCAGTTCAATTTGAATGCCTGGTAGCTTGCGCTGCAACTGCATCAGAAGCGGCGGCAGCAAAACGCAGGCTACCGTTTGGCTGGCGGAAATGCGCACGGTGCCGCTTACCGATTCGTCAATGCTTGAAACGCTGCGCTGCAATTGATGGGCACCCGCCTCCATGGCCCTGGCTGCATCGGCCAGACGTAGCGCCATTTCCAGCGGCTTGAGGCCGCGCCCCGTGCGCTCAAA
>JANMWH010000220.1:0-2638 GCA_031393945.1 Polaromonas sp.
AAAGACAGCAACATCAGCGTTAGCCTGATTTGCCCAGGCTTTGTTGAAACGCCCCTTACCGCACAAAACAAATTCGCCATGCCGGGATTGATCAAGCCTGAAAAAGCAGCCGAAGAAATTCTCAAAGGCTGGAGTAAAGGCGAGTTCGAAATTCACTTTCCGAAACGCTTCACTTTCACGATGAAGGCACTCGCCCTGTTGCCTCCAGCGCTGTACTTTCCCGCCATCCGAAAGTTCACGGGGCTTTAAGACCTGCTTAGCTGGTTCGCGCTTTACAGCGGAAGCAGCGTGGGGGCCCTGCCGGTGGATTGCCTGAAGCGAGACCCGGCATTAGCGTTTCATCGACTTCGCGAGTCGGGCGCACCAAACTGAATATTTGGTCAAGCTGCGCATTGTTCTGGTGCAAAAAATGGTTAGATATTGGTGCGTTTGTATCAGCGGCACTGGCACGAGCTTTGCAACTAAAGGTGTGATCATTACTGATCAAGCATGACTCAATTCTAAAATTCTGGAGATTACTAAATGGATCGTAGAGACACCCTGAAGTCCCTAAGCGCAGCCGCAGCAATTGCCATGACGGGCATGTCTAGCAAGGCGTTGGCGCAAGCTGGCAGCACCATCAAGGTCGGTATTTTGCACAGCCTATCGGGCACCATGGCTATTTCTGAGACGGTGCTCAAAGACACCGTCATGATGGCGATTGACGAGATCAACGCCAAGGGCGGCGTGCTTGGCAAAAAGTTGGAAGCTGTGATTGTTGACCCGGCATCTAACTGGCCTTTGTTTGCTGAAAAAACCAAGCAGTTGCTGACGCAAGACAAAGTCTCGGTCATTTTCGGCTGCTGGACTTCGGTGTCACGCAAGTCAGCATTGCCAGTACTTGAAGAGCTGAACGGCTTGCTGTTCTACCCCGTGCAGTACGAAGGTGAAGAGCTGAGCAAAAACGTGTTCTACACGGGCGCAGCACCTAACCAGCAGGCCATCCCTGCAGTTGACTATTTGATGAGCAAAGACGGCGGCGGCGCCAAGCGTTGGGTATTGCTGGGCACCGACTACGTGTACCCACGCACCACCAACAAAATTTTGCGCGCTTACCTCAAGTCCAAAGGCGTGGCAGACAAAGACATCGACGAAAAATACACCCCGTTTGGCCATTCGGACTACCAAACCATCGTGGCTGACGTCAAAAAGTTTGCAGCTGGCGGCAAAACCGCTGTGGTGTCGACCATCAACGGTGACTCCAACGTGCCTTTCTACAAAGAACTGGGCAACGCGGGCCTGAAAGCCAAAGACGTGCCCGTGGTGGCTTTCTCGGTCGGCGAAGAAGAGTTGCGCGGTGTAGACACCAAGCCGTTGGTCGGTCACCTGGCTGCCTGGAATTACTTCCAGTCGATCAAGAACCCAACCAACGACGAGTTCATCAAAAAATGGTCAGCCTACGCCAAGGCCAAAGGCATTGCCGGCCACAAAGACAAGCCACTCACCAACGACCCGATGGAAGCGACTTACATCGGCATCAACATGTGGAAGCAAGCCGTTGAAAAAGCCAAGTCAGTTGACGTTGACAAAGTCATCGCCGCCATGGCTGGCCAGACGTTCAAAGCACCGTCAGGCATCACCAGCAAGATGGACGAGAAAAACCACCACCTGCACAAAAGCGTGTTCATCGGCGAGATCAAAGCCGACGGCCAGTTCAATGTGGTGTGGAAGACGCCCGGCCCAGTCAAGGCCAAGCCATGGTCACCGTATATCGAAGGCAACGACAAGAAGCCTGACGAGCCAGCTAAAAAGGCTTGATCGTTCTATTTCTCAAGGTTAATCCATGAAGGGCGGCGAAAGCCGCCTTTCATGCTTTAGGGCTTTTCGTGTGCGTATGCACCCGCACAATGACGTGCAGTTTGACAGCGTGCTCACATGACAGGTTTTTCATGATTCAAAAAATACTTTATGCAACCGTGCTGTGCGCCGGTTTGCTTTATTCATTGCCAACGTCGGCATTGACACTGCAAGAAGTCCAAGGAATGGCTGTGGGCGATGCTGATGCTCGCATTGCAGCGTTGACCAAAGCTGTTGTTCAGGCAGACGACAAAACAGCCGCGTTTATTCAGGCTTTGGCTGACGATGCCGTCAAAACCGCAGGTGACAAAGTTTTCATCGTGCGTGACGGCAAAGCGACTGACCCAGTTACGGGCCAAGCGGTTACGCTGCCCGACGGCGCAGAAGACGTGATCAGCAACAACCGCATGCGCGGCGAGTTGGACGGCGCACAAGCCATCCTCAGGCTGTTTTCAAAAGACGACAAACTGCGCGGCCAAGCGATTGCGTCGCTGCTCAAAGACCCGGACGAATCCAAACTCGCCTTGCTCGACAAGGCACTGGCCGCGGAGGTCAACCCCGATTTAAAAGCCAAGCTCGGCTTGGCACGCGCAGCGGCGCTGCTGGGCAGCACAGACAAAGCCAAGCGCCTGGAAGCCGCCAAGGCGCTGGCCGAAAGCAAAGACCCAGCAACGCAGCTGCTGCTCAATGAACGCGTCAAGCTGGAAGACGACGCCGAAGTCAAAGCCCAGCTGCAAGTGTCTCTCGCCAAAATCAAATCATCTTTGGGTTTGGGTGAAACGCTGGGCGTGATGTTCACCGG
>JANMWH010000234.1:0-2530 GCA_031393945.1 Polaromonas sp.
CGAAATTTGGGACGGCATTCGCCTTGGCCCCAAAGCCGCGGTTAACGCGCTGGGTGTTGATGAGGCTTTCAGCGTTGACGAGCTTGACGCAAAAATGCCTTTGCTATTAAGCAACCAGGCCGCCGTGTGGTTTCCGTTCGCCACGCACGTGGGGCTAGAGACGCAAGTCGACGGCTGGCTGGGCAAGGTGCGCGCCCGCATTCGCTACGGCGCTGAATGCCCGCAAAGCCAGCATGATTTGTGCAAGGTGCTCGATGAAATGCGCTTGATCAAAGACGCGCATGAAATTGCGATTTTGCGGCGGGCGGGAGCCATCTCGGCGGGTGCGCACGTACGGGCCATGCAAACCAGCGCTGCCATTCTGCGCCAACCCGTCAAAGGTGGCTTGCGTGAATACCATTTAGAAGCCGAGCTGCTGCACGAATTTCGACGTAACGGCTCGCAATTTCCGGCGTACACCAGCATCGTGGCGGCAGGTGCCAACGCCTGCGTGCTGCACTACCGCGCGGGCGATGCGGAATTAAAGGCAGGCGAGCTGTGTTTGATCGACGCTGGCTGCGAGCTTGACGGCTACGCCAGCGACATCACCCGTACCTTCCCGGCCAATGGCAAGTTCACACCCGCCCAGCGCACCCTGTACGACATTGTTTTAGCCGCCCAAGAAGCCGCCATCAAAGTGACCAAGCCCGGCAAGCGCTTTACCGACCCGCACGACGCGGCAACCCGCGTGCTGGCGCAAGGCATGCTGGATGTGGGCCTGCTGGATAAAAAGAAACACGGCACTACTGAAGACGTGCTGGCAAGCGGCGCCTATCGTCAGTTCTATATGCACCGCACCGGCCACTGGATGGGCATGGACGTGCACGACTGCGGCGACTACACCGAACCCGGCAGCAAACCCCGCCAGGAACGCGACCCGCTCGGCGAAATGGTCATGAAAAAACCACCCCGCATTTTGCGCGCAGGCATGGTGCTAACCATTGAACCCGGCCTCTACGTACGCCCCGCTAAAGGCGTGCCCAAAGAGTTCTGGAACATCGGCATTCGCATTGAAGATGATGCGCTGGTGACAGCTAAAGGCTGTGAGCTGATGACGCGTGGCGTGCCTGTGACGGCGGATGAGATTGAGGCGTTGATGCGTGCTTAGTGTGGAGCTAGTGCGGTCATAGTGCGCAGCTAATGATCAGCGAGATGTCAAAAACACCTGTCACCGTCGTCCCCGGAATCGGCAAAACCTTTGCCAAAGACTTTGCGCGCATTGGCATGCACTGCGTTGAAGATTTTCTGAACAAGCCGGCTGACTCTGTTTTTGAAGCGCTGGCCATTGCCAACCAGCAAGAGAACCACAAGACCAGCAAAAACTATCTGTACGTTATTCGGATGGTCATTTACTACGCCGAGGGCGGCCGGGATGTTGACAAACTCAAGTGGAGTTTTTGGAAAGATTAGTTGCGAAGGTGTTTGTTGCTAAGTAAAAATCAAAACCCTTTTCGCCCAACCAGGTAATGGACTTACCTTTTCTTCGGTCCATTCATGCTTGCAGACAGCCACAATCCTGTGCGTACCCGAAACCACCACCTCCGAGTCATACAAAATCGCCAAGTCGGCCAACCGCACGGCTTTCGCAAGATTTGCAAGCGTTCGTGGATAGCGCGCCAAAATGCGCTCAGGCGGTACAGCGTGGCCGCCCTCGGTGACCCGTCCAGCAACCCGCGCCAGTAGCCGATGCGGATCATCGAGACACACAACCAGCAGCATGACGAAAAAACCGAGTTTCTGCGCCTCTTCAACCAGCTTCAGTTTTGACTCGTGCGAAAAAAAACGGTTTCACTGGCAAATGACTGCCCTGCTTTAAGCAGTTCCGCTCTCCGCCCGTCGGCCCAGTGCCTTGCTTGTTCTGACCTCGCCAACGGATCATCGATATTCTGCAATTTCGCAGCTTCGTACAAGTCAGCGTTAACAAACTCTGCAGTGGCTGCAATAGTCTTGTTCAAAACCAACGCTTTGTACAGCGTGGACTTGCCAGCTCCGTTGGGGCCAGCGAGCAGATAAAAAACCGGCTGTTTGGCTTTTATGGGTGGAGGGGATGAAAAGTCTGGTGCTGGTTGCACCATATCAGGCAGCAAATCTGAGGGCTTTGCTGCGATTTTCAGCCACTACCTCTCTGACACGTTGAGCCAGGCTACCGTCAGCTTCAATCGCCATAAACTGGGCTATCAGTTCGTTGGCTTGCGAATTTTTGTCCGAGGTAGCAGAAGCTTGCCCGGCTTTGTCGGCTGCAGCTTCATAGTTTTCAATCGCAAGGCGAGCCTCTTGCACCGTCAGGCCAGAATGCTCGACCACGCGGCCCAGCGTGGCCCAGTATTCGATTTGCCCAGCGGCAGAGCGGCGCAGGGGCTGGGCCGCTTGCCTGGCTTGTTGCACCAACGATTCAGGCAGTTTGACGGAAGCGAATTGTCTGGCAGCGGTCATGAAAAGCTCCTTTATGGCGCATTTTGCGCCATAAAGCGCCGCAATGCAAATACCTTTA
>JANMWH010000268.1:0-6821 GCA_031393945.1 Polaromonas sp.
GAGATGGTGATGCCAGGCGATAACGTGAGCATCACGGTCAAGCTGATCAACCCGATTGCGATGGAAGAGGGCTTGCGCTTTGCTATCCGTGAAGGTGGCAAGACCGTGGGTGCTGGCGTGGTTGCGAAAATTATTGCTTAATTGACCATTAAAGGTTTTTTCATAGGGGTATAGCTCAATTGGCAGAGCGTCGGTCTCCAAAACCGAAGGTTGTAAGTTCGATTCTTACTGCCCCTGCCACTTGGCTGTTGATACGGGTCGCTAGCGTTTCAATGGCGCAGGTGGTTTAGAGAGAATAAAAAGGCCCGCTTGGAGTGAAAAACTTCAGGCGGGCCGTAACGCTTCAAGAAGTTGTTTCTTTTGGCGTGTGTAGATTGAACAGGAATCGCGGCAGTTATGGCCTCTACTCAAGTTGAAACCGTCAGTACCACCGCAGACAAAGCCAAGTTGGGTTTGTCACTCGCCTTGGTTCTTGGCTCTTTGGTCGGCTTTTACCTGCTGGCCAAGCAGGGCCAAATTGCACAATGGGGCGCGCTGGTAGCGGGCTTGGTTGCGGCGGTCGTGGTGTTTCTGTCGTCTGAAACTGGGCGCCAGTTTCTTGCTTTTGGGCGTGACTCCGTTCGCGAAGTTAAAAAAGTGGTTTGGCCTGCTCGTAAAGAAGCCATGCAAATGACCGCCTACGTTTTTGCTTTTGTGGTGGTAATGGCACTGTTTTTGTGGACAACTGACAAGTTGCTCGAATGGGTGTTTTACGACTTGCTATTGGGATGGAAAAAGTAATGAGCGATCTCAACAGTATTGTGGTTAATGAAGTCCAGTTGGGTGCCTCGCTGACACCAGCCGCCGGAATGAATTGGTATGTGGTTCACGCTTATTCCGGCATGGAAAAAGCGGTCGAGCGCAACATCACCGAACGAATCAACCGCGCAGGCATGCAGTCGAAATTTGGTCGTTTTTTAGTTCCAACTGAGGAAGTTGTCGAGATTAAAAACGGCCAGAAAAAAACCACTGAGCGCCGATTTTTCCCCGGCTATGTGCTGGTTGAAATGACGATGGACGACGAGAGCTGGCACTTGGTCAAGCACACGAACAAGGTCACTGGCTTTGTAGGTGGTGCTAAAAACCGCCCGTCGCCTATTTCCGAGGATGACGTTCAGAAAATCGTTAACCAAATGCAGGTCGGCACAGAAAAGCCGCGCCACAAGGTCGAGTTTGAAACTGGTGAATACATCCGCGTCAAAGACGGCCCGTTCACCGATTTCAACGGAACGGTTGAAGAAGTCAATTACGACAAGAACAAAGTGCGTGTGTCAGTCACCATTTTTGGGCGTGCGACGCCGGTGGAGCTGGAATTCAGCCAGATTGAAAAGACTTAAGCAAAGCCTCAAATAAAGCTTTAGGTATTTAGGTAAGTCTGCACTTTGCAACTCGGTGCAGTGGGTTTTAGAAAACCTTTTTGAGTTGTGTAACCCCCGGGAAGCCTGGAGCTGTTTTTACAGGTGCCAGGCGCTACTACCCGCAAGGAGAAAAGTATGGCGAAAAAAATCGTCGGCTTCATCAAGCTGCAAGTGCCAGCTGGTAAAGCCAACCCGTCCCCCCCGATTGGCCCGGCCTTGGGTCAGCGCGGCTTGAACATCATGGAGTTCTGCAAGGCATTTAATGCCCAGACTCAAGGCGTTGAGCCCGGCCTGCCATTGCCAGTGATCATCACTGCATTTGCGGACAAGAGCTTTACTTTCATCATCAAAACAGCACCGGCTGTGACGTTGATCAAGAAAGCCATCAAGCTGGACAAAGGTTCGTCCACGCCGCACACCGTTAAGGTGGGCAAGATTACGCGTGCGCAACTTGAAGAAATTGCCAAGCACAAGATGAAAGACTTGACCGCTGCTGATCTCGATGCTGCGGTCCGTACTATTGCCGGTTCTGCCCGGTCTATGGGTGTCACGGTGGAAGGTGTTGTATGAGCAAGCTAACTAAGCGCCAAAAAACAGTCGGCGACAAGATTGACAGCAACAAGCTGTACACATTGGGCGACGCACTCGGCTTGGTCAAAGAGTTTGCAGTAGCCAAGTTCGATGAATCGATCGACGTGGCCGTGCAGCTCGGTATTGACGCCAAGAAGTCAGACCAGGTAGTTCGTGGTGCGGTTGTACTGCCAAACGGCACAGGTAAAACCAAGCGCGTTGCCGTGTTTGCGCAAGGCGCAAAGGCTGACGAAGCCAAAGCCGCAGGCGCTGACATTGTCGGCATGGACGACTTGGCTGCAGACATCAAAGCTGGCAAGATGGATTTTGATGTCGTGATCGCTTCGCCAGATGCGATGCGTATCGTGGGCACGTTGGGCCAAATTTTGGGCCCACGCGGCATGATGCCTAACCCTAAGGTCGGTACGGTAACGCCTGATGTCGCCACTGCAGTCAGAAACGCCAAGGCAGGTCAAGTGCAGTTTCGTGTTGACAAGGCCGGCATTGTGCACGGCACGATTGGTCGCCGCTCGTTTGATACCGACAAGCTTCAAGGCAACCTTGCTGCGCTGATAGACGCGTTGGTAAAGGCGAAACCAGCTACCAGCAAAGGCGTTTATCTGCGCAAGGTCGCTGTGTCGTCGACGATGGGCGTGGGCGTTCGCGTCGACACCCAGACCATCGCGGCTTAATGTAAGAAATTTGGCCGACTCGAAGGGGTCGGCCAGAGTGGTGGGCTGCCAAGGCTGTAAAGCTCTGGCAGGTCATCCAAGACCGTTGGCGAGGCAGGCTTAACAACCCGCCGCTTAATTGATTTCAACTGGAGTCAGCCAACGCAGATGGCGTACCCGCTGCTTGAATGTTTTGTATAAAAACTTAAAACAGTTGGTCGCTGAGTAATGGCGTGTTGAAGATTGCAGCGCAAGTTGCCAATTTGAAAACACATTTTTAAGGAGTAGACCTTGAGTCTCAATCGCAGTGAGAAACAAGCCGTCATTGACGAAGTGACAGGGCTCGCGGCTATTGCTCAAACGCTCGTGATGGCGGAGTACCGTGGTATCACGGTCGCTGACATGACCCGATTGCGCAGCCAGGCTCGCGGCAACGGTGTGACCCTGAGTGTTTTAAAGAACACTCTGGCGCGCCGTGCTGTGGCAGGTAGCGCATTTGAAGTTGTATCCGATCAGATGACCGGCCCGCTAATTTATGGCTTTTCTGTCGATGCAGTAGCTGCCGCGAAAGTGGTGGCTGACTTCGCAAAAACCAACGACAAGTTGGTGATTCGCGGTGGTGCATTTGCAGGTAAAACCCTAGACGTGAACGGCGTGAAGCAATTGGCAAGCATCCCTTCGAAAGAAGTGTTGCTGGCTCAGATCTGTGGCCTTTTGATGTCGCCTATTTCGCGTACAGCCGTTGTGCTGGGTGCGTTGGCGGCGAAAAAAGGCGACGGCGCAGCCGAAGCCCCGAGCGAAGCCCCAGCCGAAGCTGTAGCAGCGTAAATTCAATCAACTGATTTTTAGGAAATTTTAAAATGGCATTCGATAAAGACGCATTTTTGACCTCGCTGGACAGCATGACGGTCATGGAACTCAACGAATTGGTGAAAGCCATCGAAGAGAAGTTTGGTGTAAGCGCTGCAGCAATGGCTGCGCCAGCTGCGGGCGGCGGCGGCGCTGCTGCTGTAGCCGAAGAAAAGACAGACTTCAACGTCGTTCTGCTCGAAGCTGGCGCTCAGAAAGTGCAAGTCATTAAAGCGGTTCGTGAACTGACCGGTCTTGGCCTCAAAGAAGCCAAGGACCTGGTTGACGGCGCTCCAAAGAACGTTAAAGAAGGCATTCCAAAGGCTGACGCAGAAGCCGCCAAAAAGAAGCTCGAAGAAGCTGGCGCGAAAGTCGAACTCAAGTAATTGCTTGTGTTTGCTTGGGCTGGATGCTCATAAAAGAGCATCCAGCCCTTCGCGCTTGTTTGGCAGTCGCCAAGAGCGTACCGCAAAACCGGTTTTACAAGCCAGTTTTGCAGTATTTTCTGAATTTCGACGACAGAAAAAACCTTGGTTCGGGTGGCGTGCAATGCGTCACCGTCCGCCATGGTTGGTAGCGGCCAACCACCAAGCCCGCCTGAATGCGTAGTGCATTTGGGCAAAGAGTCACCTGAGCAGTTATCTAGGTCAGTTAATTAGGTCCTTAAACCTACCAAAGCGGAGAACTCATGGCCCAAACTTCCACATACAGCTTTACAGAACGCAAGCGCATTCGCAAAAGCTTCGGCAACCGCGAGAGCGTGCTGGCGGTCCCCTATTTGCTGCAAATGCAAAAAGACGCGTACACCGCGTTTTTGCAAGCAGATAAGTCACCCAAATCACGTACCTTAGAAGGCCTGCAAGCTGCCTTCGACAACGCCTTTCCAATCGTCTCGCACAATGGTTTTGTCGAGATGAAGTTTCTTGAATACAACTTGGCCAAACCCGCATTCGACGTGCGTGAATGCCAGACCCGCGGCTTGACGTTTGCGTCGGCTGTTCGTGCCAAAGTGCAGCTGATTATTTATGACCGCGAGTCGTCTACATCGCAATCCAAAGTCGTCAAAGAAGTTAAAGAGCAAGAGGTCTACATGGGCGAAGTGCCTTTGATGACCGACAAAGGCTCGTTTGTGATTAACGGCACTGAGCGCGTGATCGTGTCCCAGTTGCACCGCTCACCCGGTGTGTTCTTTGAGCATGACAAGGGCAAAACGCACAGCTCAGGCAAGCTGCTGTTTTCAGCCCGAATCATTCCGTATCGCGGTTCATGGTTAGATTTCGAATTCGACCCGAAAGACATTTTGTACTTTCGCGTTGACCGCCGCCGCAAAATGCCGGTCACTATTCTGCTCAAGGCCATTGGCTTGAACCACGAATCCATTCTTGCAAATTTCTTTGTGTTCGACAACTTCCGATTGATGGACAGTGGCGCGCAGATGGAATTTGTAGCCGAGCGCATGCGCGGTGAAGTCGCTCGTTTTGACATCACCGACAAGGCTGGAAAAGTAGTTGTCGCCAAAGACAAGCGCATCACCGTGCGCCATACACGCGAACTGGAAACCAGCGGCACCAATTCCATCAGCGTACCTGAGGACTTTTTGCTGGGTCGCGTAGTCGCCAAGAACATTGTTGAAGCCGAAACTGGTGAGATCATTGCTAAGGCGAATGACGAGTTGACCGATGTACTGCTCAAGAAGCTGCGCGTTGCTGGCGTGCAAGAGTTGCAAGTGCTGTACACCAACGAGCTGGATCAAGGCTCGTATATTTCGCAAACGCTGCGCTCTGACGAGACGGCAGACGAATTTGCTGCGCGCGTGGCCATCTACCGGATGATGCGCCCTGGCGAGCCCCCAACCGAAGATGCGGTGCAAGCGCTGTTCCAGCGTCTTTTCTACAACCCTGATACGTATGACTTGTCGCGTGTTGGCCGTATGAAGTTCAATGCCCGTGTGGGCCGCGAAGCCTCGACTGGCCCGATGGTCATGACCAATGAAGACATCCTTGCGGTTGTTAAAATTTTGGTCGACCTGCGCAACGGTAATGGCGAAGTTGATGACATTGACCACCTCGGCAATCGCCGCGTGCGTTGTGTGGGTGAGCTGGCTGAAAACCAATACCGCACCGGTTTGGCGCGGATTGAAAAAGCGGTAAAAGAGCGCTTGGGTCAAGCCGAGCAAGAACCGTTGATGCCGCATGACTTGATCAACAGCAAGCCTATTTCTGCTGCGCTCAAAGAGTTTTTTGGTGCATCGCAGTTGTCACAGTTCATGGACCAGACCAATCCTTTGGCTGAAATCACTCACAAGCGCCGTGTTTCGGCACTTGGCCCCGGTGGTTTGACCCGCGAACGCGCCGGCTTTGAGGTGCGTGACGTGCACGTGACGCACTATGGTCGCGTTTGCCCGATTGAAACACCCGAAGGCCCGAATATCGGCTTGATCAATTCATTGGCTTTGTATGCACGTTTGAATGAATACGGCTTTATTGAAACGCCGTACCGCCGTGTGGTTGACAGCAAAGTCACGATGCAGATTGACTACTTGTCAGCCATCGAAGAAGGCAAGTACGTGATTGCACAGGCCAACGCTTTGCTCGACAAAGAAGGTACGTTGACGGGTGACTTGGTGTCTGCGCGCGAAAACGGCGAATCGATTCTGGTCGGTGCTGAGCGCGTTCAGTACATGGACGTGTCGCCTGCGCAGATCGTTTCTGTTGCAGCATCGCTCGTTCCTTTCCTTGAGCATGACGATGCCAACCGCGCATTGATGGGTGCCAACATGTCCCGTCAGGCGGTACCTGTGCTGCGCCCTGAAAAGCCGTTAGTCGGCACGGGTATCGAGCGTGTTGCAGCGGTTGACTCAGGCACGGTGGTTACGGCTACCCGTGGCGGTATCGTTGACTATGTTGACGCAACCCGAATTGTGGTTCGTGTCAATGATGCAGAAGCCCTGGCCGGTGAAATTGGCGTTGATATTTACAACCTGATCAAGTACCAGCGCTCCAACCAAAACACCAACATCCACCAGCGTCCTATCGTCAAGATGGGCGACAAGCTGGACAAGGGCGACGTGATCGCAGACGGCGCATCCACTGACCTTGGCGAAATCGCCATTGGCCAGAACATGCTGATTGCCTTCATGCCCTGGAACGGCTACAACTTCGAGGACTCAATTTTGATCAGCGAGCGCGTAGTTGCTGAAGACCGCTACACCTCGATTCATATTGAAGAGTTGGTAGTGATGGCGCGCGACACCAAGCTGGGCAGCGAAGAAATCACACGCGATATTCCCAACCTGGCAGAGCATCAGCTCAACCGGCTGGACGAGTCCGGCATT
>JANMWH010000297.1:0-8498 GCA_031393945.1 Polaromonas sp.
GGCATCAACGATTGGTTGCTGCGCATGCACGAATCGTCTAAAAAACGAGCCTACATTGGCACTTACGTCGTGTCGTCGGGTGGCGCGATGTCGGCTGCCAAAGTTTGGCATTTGTGTGAGGGTGATCAGCAAATTGAGCGCGTCGAAACCCTCACTGGCGCACCGCGTTCCATCTTCAGGCACAACGACAAAGTCGTGACCTTCATGCCTGAGCAAAAAATAGTTCGCACTGAAAAACGCGAGTTGTCTGGCACGTTTCCTGAACTGGTTCAATCGCCGAACAACAAGATCGCCGATTTTTACCTTCTCAAAACTGAAGGCGTCGAGCGGGTTGCCGGGCTAGATGCAGACGTTGTGGTGCTGCAGCCCAAAGACAACTTGCGCTTTGGCTACCGGGTGTGGACAGAGCAAAAAAAGGGCCTGGTTGTCAAACTGCAAACGCTTGACATAGATGGCAAGCTGCTTGAGCAAGCCGCGTTTTCAGAGCTGCAGCTTGATGCGCCCGTCAAAATGGACAAGCTGATGCAAATGATGGGCAAGGTCGGCGGTTACCGTGAAGAGCGCCCCGTGCTGGTCAAAACCACGGCAAAAGCCGAAGGCTGGATATTAAAAAGCGCGGTCGCCGGATTTGCGCCCATCAGTTGCTATAAAAGACCCAACGCTGGCGCAGGTAGCAACGGCATCTCCACCAGTACGGATGAACCCATGCAGTGGATTTTTTCAGATGGTTTGGCCTCGGTGTCGCTTTTCGTAGAGCCGTTTGACCGCCAGCGACACGATAAAGAAACCAGCGCAGTCATGGGTGCCACGCAAAGCATCAGCAAACAGCTGGGTAGCTACTGGCTCACGGTGATGGGTGAAGTGCCGATGCAGACCCTGCGCTTGTTTGCCAGCGGGCTTGAGAGAAAAAAATGAACGTTTCCAGTTGCCGCCTAATCAACCAGCCGGCAAGTCAATTCAAATTGTGTTTTTTATTCAAGGCTAATGATGTTTTTTAAAATCAAGTCGTTATTAGGCGCATCCAAGCGTTGCGTTCAGCTGTTTAGCAGCCGTTTTCCCGTTATTGCCGCCGCTGCTGTGGTGTCAGCGGCAACGCTGGGTCCGATGCATATTGCCCTGGCGCAAAACCGAACGCTGCCCGACTTTACCGATTTGGTAGAGCAGGTCGGCCCGTCGGTCGTTAATATTCGCACCTCAGAAAAAGCCAAAGCATCAGCTGCGGGTGGCGGCATTGATGAGCAAATGCTGGAATTTTTTAAGCGCTTTGGCATACCTGTTCCGCCTAACGTGCCGCGCTCACCACGCCCTGATCGCGGCGGCGTGCAGCCCGAAGAGAGCCAGCCGCGCGGTGTGGGCTCGGGGTTTGTGCTGACAGCCGATGGCTTCATCATGACCAACGCCCACGTAGTTGAGGGTGCTGATGAGGTCATCGTGACGCTGACCGACAACCGTGAATACAAAGCTAAAATTATTGGCGCAGACAAGCGCACCGACGTGGCGGTGGTAAAAATTGAGGCAACCGGTTTGCAGGCTGTGAAAATCGGCGACACCAACCGCCTGAAAGTTGGCGAATGGGTAATGGCCATCGGCTCGCCGTTTGGCCTTGAAAACACTGTCACTGCGGGCATCGTGAGCGCCAAGCAGAGGGACACCGGGGACTATTTGCCGTTTATCCAGACCGATGTGGCCATTAACCCTGGCAACTCTGGCGGCCCATTGATCAACATGCGCGGTGAAGTGGTCGGCATCAACAGCCAAATTTATTCGCGCTCTGGCGGGTTTCAAGGCATCTCTTTTGCCATTCCGATTGACGAAGCGGCTCGCGTGTCAGACCAACTTCGTGCTACCGGCAAGGTCACGCGGGGCCGTATTGGCGTGCAAATCGACTCGGTCAGCAAAGAAGTTGCTGAAGCTATCGGCCTGGGAAAACCGCAAGGTGCATTGGTCAGAGGTGTTGAAGCAGGCGCGCCAGCCGAAAAAGCGGGCGTAGAGCCAGGCGACATCATCACCAAGTTTGACGGCAAGACCATTGAAAAATCTAGCGACCTACCGCGCCTTGTCGGAAACGTGAAGCCCGGCACCAAAGCCGTGGTAACCGTTTTTCGGCGCGGTGCCAGTAAAGATCTGTCAGTCGTGATTGCCGAAGTAGAGGCAGAAAAGCCCGTTCGCAAAACTGCCGCACCAGAAGTTAAACCGCCGATTGCTGGGCCCGCGCAAGCCATGGGCTTGATGGTGAGTGAGCTGCCTGAAGCGCTGAAAAAAGAACTCAAACTCAAAGGCGGTGTGAAGGTGGATGCCGCTGAAGGCAGCGCCGCACGAGCGGGCCTGCGCGAGGGTGATGTGGTGGTGGCGGTGGGCAACATTGAAGTCTTGAGTTTGAAAGACTTCGAGGCTGCGCTGGCAAAATCCGACAAAAGCAAAGTCATCAATATGCAGTTTCGCCGTGGAGAGCTGGCGCAGTTTGCGCTGATCAGACCGGCTCGCTAAGGTGCAGGGCTCGCGCCCTGCGCAGTGGGAGCGGGTCATTTTTGCCCGCCTCTGTATTGTGGTGAGCGTGGCTTGAATGCCAGAGGCGCACAAACTTTACGGGGCGCTTGGGCACTCATGACCCATTCAAACGTGGGGACTTTGAGGACAAAAGCGAGTGTCTTTGGGTAACCGAAAATATTTTTTTATTTATTTTCTGGCCTGATCTTGTTAGTGCGGACTAACAGAACTTCCTCTAATTCCAAGTTTTGGTTAGAATGATGGTCTATTTGCAACACTTTTGGGTATATCGTTTTGTTTAAAGCTGGGTTATGCCGTCGTATTTCGTCCATTCACAGCTGATCCACAGCCAGCGCACAAGTTGTCCATAAGTAATCCCATAGAATTGTGAATAACCTGTGTATAAATTTACCGTTGCTGCACTGCAACGGCGGCAAATCCGAGATTTTGGGGCTATCGGCGGGCTTCTTTTTGCCTACAATGAAGTTCCAACATAGCAGTTGCCATAGATTGTTGGTTTCAGGGCGCGTCGCAAACCGACGCGCCCTTTTTTATGTTCAATGCGAATGACTATGTCGTTGTTCGCAGTACTTTCAAGCACTTAGGCGTCTTCGTTGATGAATCACATCAGAAATTTTTCGATCATTGCGCACATTGATCATGGCAAGTCCACCCTCGCAGACAGATTGATCCAGCGTTGCGGCGGTTTGCAAGACAGAGAGATGAGCGCGCAAGTTCTTGATTCGATGGATATCGAAAAAGAGCGTGGGATAACCATCAAGGCGCAGACCGCTGCGCTTAAATACAAAGCACTTGATGGGCAAATCTACAACCTCAATTTGATCGATACGCCAGGTCATGTCGACTTCTCGTATGAAGTCAGTCGCTCGCTGTCGGCATGCGAAGGTGCGCTGCTGGTGGTTGATGCATCGCAAGGCGTTGAAGCGCAGACGGTCGCTAACTGCTACACCGCACTCGACTTGAAAGTTGAAGTGGTGCCGGTACTCAACAAAATGGATTTGCCGCAGGCCGATCCTGAAAATGCCAAGCAGGAAATTGAAGAAGTCATTGGCATTGATGCAACCGATGCAATTCCTTGCAGCGCCAAAACTGGCATGGGCATTGACGAAATTCTGGAAGCGGTGGTGGCGCGCATTCCGCCGCCTAAAGGCAACCCCGACGGCGCGCTGCGCGCCATGATCATCGATAGCTGGTACGACGCTTACGTGGGTGTGGTCATGCTGGTGCGCGTGGTCGATGGCCGTTTGGCTAAAGGCGACCGCATCAAACTCATGGCGAGTGGCGCCACGTACAACGCTGAGCAGTTGGGCGTGTTTACCCCACACAACGAGCCGCGCCCATCGCTTGAAGCGGGCGAGGTGGGTTTTGTCATTGCCGGCATCAAAGAACTACAGGCTGCACGCGTGGGCGACACCATCACGCTGATTAAAGGTGGCAGTGGCGGTTTGGCTTTCACGGCGACCGAGGCTCTGCCAGGCTTCAAAGAAATTCAACCGGCGGTGTTTGCGGGTTTGTACCCTTCAGAAGCCAGCGAATACGAATCCTTGCGCGATGCGCTTGAAAAGCTCAAACTCAACGACGCCTCGCTGCACTACGAGCCTGAAGTCAGCGAAGCGCTGGGCTTTGGTTTCAGGTGCGGCTTTTTGGGGCTGCTGCACATGGAAATTGTGCAAGAGCGCCTGGAGCGTGAATTTGACCAAGACCTGATTACCACCGCGCCAAGCGTGGTGTATGAAGTACTCAAAGCCGATGGCGAGCTGATCAAAGTCGAAAACCCGTCAAAGATACCTGACGCTGGCCGCGTCCAGGAAATTCGTGAACCCATCGTCACGGTTCATTTGTACATGCCGCAAGACTACGTTGGTGCCGTTATGACGCTGGCCAACCAAAAGCGCGGCGTACAGCTCAATATGGCCTACCACGGCAAGCAGGTCATGCTGACCTACGAAATGCCGCTGGGCGAGATCGTGCTCGACTTTTTTGACAAGCTCAAATCGGTTTCACGCGGCTACGCTTCAATGGACTACACCTTCAAAGAATTCCGCGCCTCCGACGTGGTGAAGGTTGATATTTTGTTGAACGGCGAGAAAGTGGATGCGTTGTCAATCATTGTTCACCGCAGTCAGTCGGCTTACCGTGGCCGCGCCGTCGTGGCCAAAATGCGCGAGATCATTTCGCGCCAGCAGTTTGACGTCGCGATTCAGGCCGCGATTGGTGCCAACATCATTGCGCGTGAGACAATTAAAGCCCTGCGCAAAAACGTGATCGCCAAGTGCTACGGCGGCGATATTTCACGCAAACGCAAGCTCCTTGAAAAACAAAAAGCCGGTAAAAAACGCATGAAACAAATTGGTTCGGTTGAAGTGCCGCAAGAGGCGTTCTTGGCAATTTTGCAGGTTGAAGATTAATGGGTAGCACTTTGACGAAATCAATGAGCGGCATCACCGCTGTGGTGCTGGCTGCTTTTGTTGCGTACGCCGCGGCTTGGTATTTTGGGGTGGTTGACGGCAACTTTTCGCTGCTGCTGTTTTTGGCGGCGCTGGTAACTGGCGTGTACTGGCTGGCTGAGCGGTTTTACTTTTTGCCTCAGCGTGAGTTGGCGGTGGTGGCGTATGAAAAAAACCTCACACAGCACCAAGCTGGCTTGGCGGCGCAAGGCATATCGAAAGTTGACCAAGGCGCAAGCAACGCAAAAACCCGATTGATCATGCAGCCGTGGTGGCTGGACTGGACCGCCGGGCTGTTCCCCGTCATCATCATTGTATTTTTGCTGCGCTCGTTTTTGTTTGAGCCTTTTAAAATTCCGTCAGGCTCGATGATCCCTACGCTGGTGATCAACGACCTGATTCTGGTCAATAAATTTCACTATGGCGTGCGGCTACCAGTGATTAATTTAAAAATTCTTGACAACAACAGCCCGCAGCGCGGCGATGTCATGGTGTTTCGCTACCCACCCAAGCCTAGCCTCGACTACATCAAACGTGTGGTCGGTATTCCTGGTGATGAAGTGGCCTACTTAAATAAGAAGCTGACCATTAACGGCAAACCGCTGGTAAAAACCGCACTGTCTGACTATTTCGATGAAGACACGCTGCGCTATTCCAAGCAGTTTTCTGAGGTCAGTGGCGAGCGCAAGTACAAACTGCTCAATGATGACGATCGCCCGGCCTTCGTCGCGGGCGCGGACGATTTTCCATTCAGAAGTAATTGCCGCTACAGCGCTGAAGGTGTGGTTTGCAAAGTACCCGAAGGCCAGTATTTCATGATGGGTGACAACCGCGATAATTCACTTGATTCTCGATTTTGGGGCTTTGTGCCTGAGAAAAACATTGTGGGAAAAGCATTTTTTGTGTGGATGAATTTTGGTAATCTCAAGCGTATCGGAACTTTCGACTAAGCTGCGGCGAGTCAATGGTCCGTTTCACAAGGAAAAAAAGTATGAAAAATAAGCAACTCGGGGTTTCTCTTCTTGGCATATTGTTTGTTGGTGGCGTGCTGGCGTTCGGCGCCATCGTCACTGCACAGGTGTTTCCAACCGCGATCGAGTACCAAGCCATTTCTAAAGCAGTCGGCAAGGCCGCCAGCGGAAACACGGTCCCCGAGGTGCGCAGTATTTTCGATAAGGCTGCTCAAATCGACGACATCAAAGCAATTGCGGGTAAAGACCTTGAAGTCACCAAAGAAGGCGACAAAATTGTGGTCAGCTTCGCGTACAACAAAGAAATTCATTTGGGCGGCCCCGCGTATTTGCTGCTCAAGTACGCTGGCAAATCCAAGTAGCCTCGCAAAGCAATTCATTCAGTGGGTGTCAGTGCCGCGCTTACTCCAAAACTGTTGGCGCTTCAGCAGCGTCTTGAGCACGACTTTAAAAACCCGGCGCTGCTGGTTCAAGCGCTCACTCATCGCAGCTTTTCTGCCGACCACAACGAGCGCATTGAGTTTTTAGGCGATTCTGTCTTAAACTTGGCCGTGGCCGGGCTGCTGTACGAGCGCTTGGGCGAGTTGCCCGAAGGCGATCTCTCGCGAGCGCGGGCCAACCTGGTTAAACAAGAAACCTTGCACCATATTGCCGAACAGTTAGGGCTGCCAAGCTTGCTCAGGCTGGGCGAGGGTGAAGTTAAATCGGGTGGGCAAAAGCGTCCGTCAATATTGGCAGACGCGCTTGAAGCTCTCATTGGCGCTGTGTTTCTTGACGCTGGGTTTGAGCCGGCTCGTGATCTGGTCAAACGCCTGTTTAAAGACGTGCAAATCAATGCACAAATGCAGGCCATCGGCAAAGACCCCAAAACCGAGTTACAAGAGTGGTTGCAAGGCCGAAAAATGAGTTTGCCTATCTACCGGGTGGTTGGCACGCAAGGCGCGGCGCACCAACAGACTTTTGATGTGGAATGCGAGATCATTGAGTATCGGCACGCAGAACGCGGCATGGGTGCGTCCCGCCGCTCGGGCGAGCAGGCTGCCGCCGTAGCCATGCTCGCCTATATAAAAACGCTATGAGCGATAAAAAATTGACACCTGACGAAGTTGCCGCCCAGACACAAGCCGCTGCCGTGGAAGCCATGATGGCCAAAGCGTTCTCTAAGCGCACCAGCACCACGCCAGCCAAAGATGCACCCGGCGCTCTGCCGGTTCCACCCCTTGACTCCCAACGCTGCGGCTTGATTGCTATTGTGGGCAAGCCCAACGTCGGCAAATCAACGCTGCTGAACGCGCTGGTCGGCCAAAAAGTCAGCATCACGTCCCGCAAGGCGCAAACCACACGCCACCGGATTACCGGCATGAAAACAGTGGGTGCCACCCAGTTTGTATTTGTTGACACGCCGGGTTTTCAAACTCGCCACGGCAACGCACTGAACCGTTCATTGAACCGGACTGTGGTGGGTGCGGTGAATGATGTGGACTTGATTGTGTTTGTGGTCGAGGCCGGGCAGTTCAACCAGGCCGACGAAAAGGTGCTGAGCTTGTTGCCTACAGGCACGCCCGCTATTTTGCTAGCCAACAAGTTTGACTTGATTCACCGCCGGGGCGACATTGCGCCGTGGTTGCAAATGATGCAAACCAAGCGCGATTTTGCCGAGTTTGTGCCTATGTCGGCCAACAGTTCCAAAGACGTCGAGCGCATGTTTGGCATTTGTGAAAAGTACCTGCCCCAGCAAGCATGGATGTACGAGGCCGACGCGCTGACTGACCGCAGCGACCGTTTCATGGCGGCAGAAATGATTCGAGAAAAGCTGTTTCGCCTGACGGGTGATGAGCTGCCGTACACCTCAACAGTCATCATCGACAAGTACGAGCAAGAAGGCAACCTGCGCAAAATAGCCGCCACGATTGTGGTAGAACGTGACGGCCATAAGGGCATGATCATTGGCGATAAAGGCGAAAAGCTCAAGCGCATGGGCACGGAGGCGCGCCACGAGCTGGAAGCGCTGACGGGCAATAAAGTGTTTCTTGAGATCTGGGTAAAAGTGCGCTCAGGCTGGGCCGACGACGAAGCACGCGTCAAGACTTTTGGCTATGAGTGAGTTCAAGCCTTGCCAGTCAAACGCATCGTTGATGAACCCGCTTATGTCTTGCATCGCTACGACTGGAGTGAGTCCAGTCTGATTCTGGAAGTTTTCACCCGTACCTATGGGCGGGTGGCGTTGATTGCACGCGGTGCTAAAAAACCCAGTTCCAATTTCAGGCCCATCTTGTTGCCGTTGCAGCCGCTGCACCTAGCCTTTGGCGGTGATGCAGAAATACGCAACCTTAAAAGCGCTGAATGGCAGGGCGGCCATGTGATGCCAACAGGCGACGCGCTGCTGTCAGGCTACTACTTGAATGAGCTCCTCATGCGTTTGCTGGCGCGTGACGACCCGCACCCGGTGCTGTTCGATGCCTATGCCAGCACGGTGCAGTTGCTGGCCAGCCAGAGCATCGATACGCTGCAAGTGGCTTTGCGGGCATTCGAATTACGGCTGCTGCGCGACATTGGTTTTTTGCCGCTGCTT
>JANMWH010000311.1:0-6810 GCA_031393945.1 Polaromonas sp.
CCGCACGCCGTGCGATTTCGCGTCACGTCAAACGTGGCGGCCGTATCTGGATCCGCGTCTTCCCAGACAAGCCGATTTCCCAAAAGCCTGCAGAGGTTCGCATGGGTAACGGTAAAGGTAACCCAGAGTACTACGTGGCTGAAATTCAGCCCGGCAAGATCGTGTTTGAAATCGTGGGCGTGCCAGAAGCACTGGCTCGTGAAGCTTTCACACTCGCCGCTGCCAAACTGCCCCTGCGCACCACGTTTGTGGCTCGCATGATTGGCCAGTAATCAGGAGCCACTACAAATGAAAACTACTGAATTACGCCAAAAAGACGTTGCCGGCTTGAAAGTTGAAGTCAAAGAGCTGCAAAAAGCCCACTTTGGCTTGCGCATGCAAAAAGCCACGCAACAACTCAACAACACCGCTACGCTGCGTTCAACACGCCGTTCAATCGCCCGGGCAAAAACTATTTTGACCGAAACCATCGCGTCAAATGTTGCTAAACAAGGAGCTAAATGATGACTGAAGTAACTAGCGCGGTGAACACTGCAGTTAAGAAGTCCCTCAAGCGCACCTTGATCGGCAAAGTCGTGAGCGACAAGCGCGCCAAGACCGTGACGGTGTTGGTTGAGCGCCGCGTCAAGCACGAGCTGTACGGCAAGATTGTTTCGCTGTCGAGCAAGTACCACGCGCACGATGAAAAAGGCGAATACAAAACCGGCGACATGATTGAAATCACCGAAAGCCGCCCGATTTCTAAGACCAAAAACTGGGTAGTGACCCGTTTGGTTGAGAAAGCGGCTGTCGTCTAACGGCTGTTTGGCTTGTCTGGCTTATCCGAAGATAGCCAGGCTGAAAAATAAAACGGCTCACGATGTGGGCCGTTTTCGTTTCGTCCGGGGTGATAGCCGCCATCCCCATCCCTGCCTGAATTCAGAGTTAAAACTAAACTAAGCATTCTCCTTAAAAACCGGTTTCTACCCTTCTCACTTTTACATTCTTATCCGGAGCAACACATGATCAAAATTGGCGACACCGTACCCGCATCCACGTTAATGGAGTTTTCTGAAGTTGAAAGCAATGGCTGCAGCATTGGGCCAAACCCGGTCGACGTGAGCAAGGCCACCGCCGGTAAAACGATTGCGCTGTTTGCTCTGCCTGGCGCTTTCACGCCAACCTGCTCAGCCAAGCATGTGCCCGGCTACGTCGACAATTTTGCAGAACTCAAAGCCGCCGGTGTTGATGAGATTTGGTGCGTGAGTGTCAACGACGCATTCGTCATGGGTGCGTGGGCACGCGACCAAAAAACCGACGGCAAAGTTCGCATGCTGGCCGATGGCAGCGCAGCCTTTACCCAAGCCACCGGCTTGACGCTTGACCTGACCGCGCGCGGCATGGGCTTAAGAAGCAATCGCTACTCAATGCTGATCAAAGACGGCAAGGTGGCCAGCCTGAATGTTGAAGGCCCGGGCAAGTTTGAAGTCAGTGACGCCGCCACGCTGCTTGCACAAGCAAAAGCTTAAATCTGTCTCGCAACCGGCCAGTTGTAAATGGCCAGTAGCAAATTGCTATCCGCTATTTAATCAGGAGCTGCTTGCGCCCGTATTTATTTGGCTAGAGGCACATTTATAAGTCAACCTTGAGGTAATGCGCGCCTGCTATCGGGTTATGGTAGTACGGCGGAATCTCTTGAAAATTCAGGTCTTTGTAAAGTGCCCGGGCAGATTCCATCTCGCTAAGCGTATCTAGCAACGCGTGGTGGTAGCCTGCAACGCGGGCTGCATCCAGCATCGCCTCAGCCAACTGCCGGCCCAAGCCCAACCCCTGAAACGGCGGGCGCACAAAAAGTCGCTTCATCTCGCAGGCGTTCGGGTAGTCGGTCGAGGTCAATGGCCGCATGCCGCAACAACCAGCCAGGTCGTTGCCCACAAAGGCCAGCAGCAACGCACCGTGCGGCCCAGCATAGTCGCCGGGCAAACCAGCCAACTCAGCCTCGAAGTTTTGAAAACACAAGTCAACGCCAAGGTGCTGGGCGTACTCCCGAAAAATCAGGCGTGTGGCTTCAAGTTCTGCGGCGGTACCAGGGGCAATGAGTTTGATTCGGGGAAGGGGCACTTTGGGCTGGGCGTCTAGTACAACAGCTTTGCACTATACCGAAAAGGCCTGCAACAGCCCAACCAGCACTTGTTGGTACCCAGAGCAGTTCGGCAAAGCTGTGCGCAAGCTCACCGTCACGCGCTAGGCCGCCAAGCTTGACACCCACACCACAAAAGCCACGCACAACCCAAACAGTACTGCCGCTGCAGTGCGCGATGCCGCGTCGTCACGCGAGCTGGCGGCCGGCGCTTCCAGCTGCTTGTCGCCATTGACCATGGCTGAGACCAGCCTGTACTTGCGCCGCGTGTAATAAACAATCGCGGCCAAGTGCAACATCACCAGCGCAAGAATGATCCACTTGCCAATATTGGTGTGGTAATTCGTCGCCAGGTTCACAGTGGCGCCAGATACAAACCGCGTTAACGGCCCACTGGCCGCGATTTCGTCGTCGCTGACCAAACCGCTGCCCACCTGCGCCAGCAATATAACCAGCAGCGCAAAAACCGACCCCGCGCCCGTGGGCGTGTGACCAACAGAGTGCTCAGGCTTGCCCCGCCCCTTGACGTAATTCACAATGCTGCCCGGCGAGTAGATAAACGCTGCAAAGCGCGACCAGCGCCCGCCCACCAAGCCCCACACCAGCCTGAACATCAACAGCGCTAGCACGGTCAGCCCAAATCGAAAGTGCCATGCCATCGCGTTGCCGCCCAAGCTGGCGGTAATCACCAACCCCACAATGCACAGCGCCAGAGCCCAATGAAACACCCGCGTTGGCAAGTCCCAAACGCGTACCGTGTACCGCTTGGGAAAGTTAGCGGTGGTGCCAGTGTCAGATGGTGAGTTCGTGTTCATGGCGGATCGTTTGTGAAGGTTGAGCCTTGGCATTTAAAAAACAGCGCATCGAAAGCTTAAGCGAGATTTGGCGAGATTAGGCGACATTAAGCGGCATTGAACGGCATCAAGCCCCTTGCAGCGTAAATCACCCCGGTGTTGGCAGCAATCGGCTGACCGCTTGATGCCAAACGCCGCCCAGGTTGTTACACCATGTCTACTTACGATCAGATCACGCCGCCCGGATGCAGCTGGTTCTCAGTGCTTTCCCTTGGCGCTTGAAAATAAAGACCTGCGGAACTTAAGCCTTCTCGGTAAACTCCAGCATTCTGGCGGGTACCCAGTGCCCCGCCAGCTTTTTAAATTTTTTCTAACCCCACGAGGAACGCCATGAAAACTCTTGCTTGCATCGCCGCTGCGGTGGCCCTGGTTACGCTCAGCAGCACCGCATCGGCCCAATTTGCCAAACCTGAAGACGCCATCAAGTACCGCCAAAGCTCACTGTCGGTAATGGGCACGCACTTCGGCCGCATTGGCGCCATGGTCAACGGCCGCGTGCCGTTTGACGCCAAAGTCGCCGCCGAGAACGCCGACATTGTGGCAACCATGGCCCAGCTCCCATGGGCAGCGTTTGGGCCTGGCACCGACAAAGGCGCCATTCCCACCCGCGCCAAAGCAGAAATTTGGACCGAGCAAGCCAAGTTCAAAGAACTCAGCGAAAAAATGAACGCTGAAGTCGCCAAGCTGCAAGCCGCCGCCAAAACCGGCAACCCCGACACCCTCAAAGCCGCCTTCGGCGCAACGGGCGCATCATGCAAGGCCTGTCACGACAATTACCAAGCCAAGCTTTGATGATTTAATGCTACTGATTTAGTAGCTGCTCGCGCCTATTATTAATGGGCTGTGGCCGTATCTGATACCTAAAAAGGCCTGTTTTGAAGAAAAACAGGCCTTTTTTTTGGGCGACGCTAGAAAGAGACCTCAATCCAGCGGCTTGATGTCCAACTCTTTGACCAGCCGCGCCCACCGGCTTGTGTCGCCTTCCAGCTTGGCTTGCATTTCCACCGCGCCGGGGATGGCGATTTCCAGTGCCAGGTTGGTCAGTTTGTCGCGCACGTCGGGCATTTGCAGCACCTGGGCAATCGCTGCGGCCAGCTTGTCGACGATGGGTTTGGGCATGCCTGCCGGGCCCATGATGCCGAACCACTGCTCGTAGTCGACGCCGTTGATGCCGACTTCAGCAAACGTGGGCGCATTTGGAAAGTCGGGGTGGCGCTTGGCACCTGTGGTGGCCAGCACGCGGAGTTTGCCTGACTTGACGTGGCTACCCGCACTGGCCATGGTGGTGATCATGGTGTTGACCTGGCCGCTCATCAAGTCAATCAGCGCGGGGGACGAGCCGCGGTATGGCACGCTGGTAAATTGCAGCCCCGAGCGAGCGCGAAACAAGTCGACCACCACGCTGCCGGTGCCAGCGATAGCAAGCGTTAACTTTCCGGGGTTGGCGCGGCCAAACTTCAAAACGTCTTGCGCTGTTTTGGCTTCAAAGTCGGGGTTGGCAATCAAAAACGCGGGGGACTTGCCCACCAGCGAGACTGGCGTGAAGTCTTTGACCGCGTCGTAGGGCATTTTGCGAACGTAAATTGGCGCGCTGCTGTGAAACACATCGACCAGCACCAGCGTGTAGCCGTCTGCCGGTGATTTGGCCACCACATCGGTACCAATCAAGCCGCCCGCGCCGCCCTTGTTGTCTACCACCACTGATTGCTTAAGCACCGGGCCTAGTTTGTCGGCCAGCAGGCGCGCTGTGGCGTCTGAGCTGCCGCCCGCCGGGAAGGGCACGACCAGCTTGATGGGCTTGTTCGGGTAATCTTGCGCATGCGCAGTAACAGGCGCTATTGCAACCCAAATAACCGCCATGGCAACGGCCAAACTGCCGACAGACGTGAAGCGTTGTAACAAGCGCATGAATGTCCCTAAAACGTGAAGTTAAACGAGTTAAATAACCGCGAAAATAACCGGACAAGACGGTGAAAACGGGTCAATAAACTATCAAAATAGGAGCTGCTCGCGCCCATATTGATTGGCCTAGTGGCTATTTCAGTCGCTATTTAAACCCAAAAAGTAGGCCGTTTTACACAAAAGAGGACTTTTTTCTCACTTCACCGCTGATTTTTCTTAGCCGCCCGGGCGCCGGGGCCAATTGACGCGGCATGCGGCATACTCGCTCGACGTTATTGACTAGTTTGTTACCCAAACGTCACCGCAGGAGACCACCATGCAGCGCAGATACTTTACCCTCGCATCGACCAGCGTTTTTGGCAGCCTGATTCTGGCTACCTACCAGCACGCGCATGCGTTGGCACTCGGCGATTTGGCCGGCATTTCCAACAAAGACGCCAGCACCGGGCTGAAAACCGCGCTAGAAAAAGGCGCGCTCGCGGCGGTCGCGATTTTGGGAAAGACCGATGGCTTTTTCGGTAATCCCAAGGTGCAAATTCCGTTGCCAGGTCACCTGCAAGACGTGGCTAAATTAATGAAAAATTTGGGCCAGGGCAAGCGCATTGACGAGCTGATGCTGTCAATCAACCGTGCTGCAGAGGCGGCTGTGCCCATGGGCAAAGACCTGCTGGTAGGCGCGGTGCGCAACATGAGCGTGACGGACGCCAAAAACATTCTGACGGGCGGCGACACATCAGTCACCACCTTTTTTGCTGAAAAAACCCGCAGCCCACTGGGCACCACGTTTTTGCCCATCGTGACCAAGGCCACTGAAAAAGTCGGCCTGGCCAACAAATACAACGAGTTTGCGGGAAAAGCCGCTGGCTTTGGTTTGGTGAAAAAAGAAGACGCCAATATTCAGCAGTACGTCACCGGCAAGTCGCTGGACGGCCTGTACCTGATCATTGGTGAAGAAGAAAAGAAAATTCGCCAAGACCCGGTGGGCACCGGCAGCGCCATTTTGAAGAAAGTGTTTGGCGCGCTGAAATAACGCGATTTATGGCTATTTAAGTTGAAAATGCGGCTGCAGCCTAATTAATACGGGCGCGTGCAGCTACTAAATATATAGCTAATCAGCGCCCTGCTCCAGACGGGCACAAGCGGCCTTAAGCGATCTCAGGCGACTTCACGCCAACTCAAACAACTTTAGCCAGCTCCATCGCCAAAATCGAGCCCAGTTGCGTGCGCAGCCCGTCCCGGCTGATGCGGGTCATGCTGCCTGACATCCAGCCCGCCATTTCCAGCACGTTGGCCGCGCTGGCAATTTCAACAAACGGGTAATTGGGGTCATTGCGGCGAAGGTCTTCACACAGCTCCTCAAAAACCGGGTCCCTCACCCGCTCGTCAATCACCACCATGTGCGGCGGATCCAACTCGCAAAAGCGCACCGCCTGGCGACTTTCCAGCACAAAGTCGACGGTCAGCCCCATGGTGCGCGCGGTACTTTGCACTTCATGGCGCAGCAGATCGTCGTTGGTGATGACCAATATGCGGTGGCCCGCCATGGGTTTGGAGTCGCCGTACAGCGTGTCGTACCCCGTGTCGACCTCAACCGCGGTCAGGCCCTCAAGCCGCTTGACGGTGCGCGGGAATTCAATCATCAGCGTTGATTCTTTGGCTGACGTGATTCGGTCAACCGACACGCCCATGGCGTTGGCTGCTTCCACCAACAAATACCAGGCCAGCGTGTTGCCAGTCGCATCAAACGGCTCGCTGCCGGGCTTGTTTTGCGCAATGCGGTCGCTGGCGCGAATAAGCAGCATGCCGTGCTCGGGCCAGTTCTTCATCTCTAACGTAATAACCAGCTTGCGCCCCATGTCCAGCGCCCATTCCAGCGCTGCATCTACCAGGCAAACCAGCAAGCCCGCGTCAACAATGACCTCAACCGGCTTTAAG
>JANMWH010000405.1:0-17019 GCA_031393945.1 Polaromonas sp.
CCTGCCCGCCCTGCCCGCTTTAACTGCCGGTTTCGGCGCCAGCATGGCCCAAGCACAGCTCACCCTCAGCGCGCTGCTGCTGGCGTTTGGTTGCTCGCAATTGGTGTGGGGCCCGCTGTCTGACCGCTTTGGCAGGCGGCCAATTTTGCTGGTGGGCCTGGTCGCTTACGTGGCGGCATCAAGCGGAGCCACTTTTGCCGCCACGATGGATTTACTGGTTACCTGGCGCATTGTGCAAGGCGTAGCAATGGGCGCTGTAGTGGTGTGCGCACGCGCCATTGTTCGTGACCTGTATGAACCTGTTGAAGGGGCCAGGGTCATGTCCAAAGGCCTGACCGGTTTGGGCGTGTTGGCCTGCTTCAGCGCGCCAGTGGGCGGTGTGATTGCAGCGTTTTTTGGCTGGCGTTATGCACTGTTTGCACTGGCTGTGTTTGGCTGCGTTGCGTTGAGCCTGGTTGCCTTGCGCTTTAAAGAAACGCTGGCTCACAAAAACCCGACTGCCTTGCGGCCTGCAACGCTGATTAGCGTATGGCGCAGCATTTTGGGCAGCCGGACTTTTCTTGCTTATTCGGCTTTGTCGGCAACTTCTTACGGCGGCTTGTTCACGTTTTTGGCTACTTCGTCATTTATATTTATTCAGGTGCTGGGCCTTAGCAATACGGCCTATGGCGGGTTGATGTTTATCAACTCGCTTTTTTATATATTCGGTACTGTTTTATGCCGCCGCTTGCTACCGCGGTTTGGCGTACGAAAATCGGTGGCGCTAGCGGGCGTGTTGACATTGGCAGGGGGCTCATCCATGGGGTTGTTGGCGCAATTTGGCGTGAGCAACGTGTGGGCCATCATGGTGCCGCAAGCTATTTTCATGGTCGGCCACGGCATTCATCAGCCTTGCAGCCAAAGCGGCGCCATTGGTCCCTTTCCAAACGCCGCAGGCGCAGCGTCTGCCGTGAATGGTTTTGGCATGATGCTGGTCGCGTTTGCAGTCGGCGCGTACCTGGGCACGCACATGGACGGCACAGTCAAGCCGCTAACGCACGGTATCTGGTTTTGGAGCGTCGCTATCGCACTGGTGGCGTGGACGCTGGTGCGCCAGTTTGGCGGGCAAAGCAGTACCGCTACAACCGCTGCGTTGGTCAAGCCATGACTGTGGCGGCGCACCTGCGTGTGATCTGCCTGGCGGGGCCAACCGCTGCAGGTAAAACCGCAGCGGCCCTCGCCATAGCTGCGCACCATGACGTTGAAATCATCAGCGTTGACTCCGCTCTGGTCTACCGCGGAATGGACATTGGAACTGCCAAGCCCACCGCTGCAGAGCTAAGCGCTGCACCGCACCACCTGATCAACATTCGTGACCCTTTGAATGCTTACAGCGCTGCAGAATTTGTCAACGACGCCGAGCGTTTGATTGACGACATAACAGCACGCGGCAAACTGCCTTTGCTGGTAGGCGGCACCATGCTGTATTTCAAGGCGTTGTTTGACGGGCTAGACGACATGCCCAAGGCTGATGCAAGCGTGCGTGAAGAAATCGCATTGCAAGCCGCGCAAAAAGGATGGCCAGCGCTGCATGCCGAGCTGGCGCTGATAGACGCTGTAACGGCTGCGCGCTTGTCGCCCAATGACTCCCAGCGTATTGCACGGGCGCTGGAGATATACAAAATTTCAGGCCAGCCGATGTCGAGCTTTCATCGCCAAAACGCTACTGAAAATATAGCAGCTTGCGCCCGTAAAATAAGCGCTGCAGACCTTATTAGCCTGGAACCCGACGCTAGAAGCTGGCTGCATGACCGCATTGCCCAGCGCTTTGATGCAATGCTGGCTGGCGGATTTATGGATGAAGTCAAGGCGCTTTATGCCAGATTTTCCAGAGGCGACTTGCATGCCGATTTGCCGTCCATGCGCTGCGTGGGCTACCGCCAGGCGATTGACGTGCTGCGCGGCTTGTCACCTGCGTCAGAGCTGCGCGACAAAGGTATTTTTGCGACGCGCCAGTTGGCCAAGCGGCAAATCACCTGGCTGCGTTCGATGCCAGCGCGCAGCGTGGTCGCCTGCGACGCGCCCGATGCCATTGCGCGCGTCCTAGAGCTCGTAAAAGAAAAACTTCAATGACTTTGCAAATCAAAAACTTGAGTAAACGCTACGGCAGCACTGTTGTGTTTTCAAACGTCACCTTGAGCGTGGCGCCGGGCGAATTTGTGGCAATTGTGGGGGAGTCAGGAGTGGGCAAATCGACCCTGCTGAACTGCATGGCCGGGCTGGACACGTGGGACGAGGGCAGCGTGGCGCTGCAAGGCGTTGACCTTGGCACCCTGAACGACGACGCGCGCGCCCTGCTGCGCAGGCATCATGTGGGTTTTGTGTTTCAGGCGTTTCACGTGCTGCCGCATCTGGATGTGGCGCAAAACGTGGGTCTGCCGTTGATGCTGCTTGGCAAAGCTGATGGGAATGCGGTGGCCAGCATGCTTGCGTCAGTTGGGCTGGAAGGTTTGGGCGGGCGGCTGCCGCAGCAGCTCAGTGGTGGGCAATTGCAGCGGGTGGCCATTGCGCGCGCGCTCATTCACCGCCCTGGCCTGCTACTGGCTGACGAGCCTACCGGCAACCTTGACCCCACCACCGCCGCCAAAGTGCTGGATGCGCTGGTGGCGCAAACCCGCCAGCACGGCGCGGCGCTGGTGCTGGTTACTCATTCTGAAGCTGCAGCCGCCCGGGCTGACCGCGTGCTGCATCTAAGCAGCGATGGTATTCATGATGGCGCCAGCAGCTAGCCAACGGGTCAAGCCTGCCGCGTTGCTTGGCCAACTGCTGCGGCAGCTGTCATGGCGCGAGTTGCTGCACCACCCGTGGCGCAACGCGGCAGCAGCTGTTGCCGTGATGCTGGGCGTGGCGCTGGCGTTTTCTACGCATTTGATCAATGCGTCAGCGCTGAGTGAATTTTCAAGCGCTACCCGCGCCATCAATGGCCAGAGCGATCTTGAACTCCGCGCGGTGCGCAGCACTTTCGATGAAGCTTTTTTTGAGCGCGCGGCCAATTTGCCGGGCGTATTGGTCGCCAGTCCCGTGCTCGAATTGTCCAGCACCGCTATCACTGCAGGCGGTAAGCGTGTGGCGCTGCGCATTGTGGGTGTCGATGCTTTGGTGGTCGCGCAAATTGCCCCCAGCCTGATGCCCGTGCCGGCCAAGCAAACTGACGGCAACCGCTTTGCCTTGTTTGCCCCGGGTACGGTATTTTTGAACCCGGCTGCCAGAGCCGCCTTGGGCATTGTTTCAGGCAGCGAAAAATTCAAGCTGCAAAGTGGCCTGCAATTGATAGACGTGACAGCTGCAGGCAGCGTTGCAGCAGGCGGCGGCGCGCTGGCGGTGATGGACATTGGCGCTGCGCAAGAGCTGTTTGACAAGCGCGGGCAGCTTTCGCGCATTGACCTTCGTTTTGACGCAGGCGCCGACCGTGCGGCGTTGATGAAAACGCTTAACTTGCCGACAGACGTTACCGCTGCCGAGCCGCAAGACGCGGCCGAGCGGGTCAGCAACCTGTCACGGGCTTACCGCGTTAACTTGACCGTGCTGGCGCTAGTGGCACTTTTTACAGGCGCTTTTTTGGTGTTTTCGGTGTTGTCGCTGAGTGTCGCCAAACGTGCGCAGCAGTTTGCGCTGCTGGGTGTACTGGGCTTGACTGGGCGTGAGCGGCTGGCGCTGGTGATGGCCGAATCAGCCTTGCTCGGCGTGGTGGGCAGCGCTCTGGGTGTGGTGCTGGGCACCGCACTGGCTGCGCTGGCCCTGCGGGTGCTGGGCGGCGACTTGGGCGGTGGCTATTTTGCGGGCGTGGCGCCTACGCTTCAATTTAGCGCAGGCGCGGCGCTGGCGTATGGCACCTTGGGTGTGGCGGCAGCTTGCGTGGGTGGCTGGTGGCCAGCACGGGCTGCGCAAAAGCTGGCCCCCGCCCAAACACTCAAAGGTTTGGGCGCCGCCACCAGTCAAAGCAAAGGCCATTGGCTCAGCTTCACGCTTATCGCCACGGGTAGCTTGCTGGCCTATGCGCCGCCCATAGCGGGCGTGCCGCTAGCCGCGTACGTGTCGGTGGCGCTGCTGCTGGTCGGGGGCATTACCGCGCTGCCGTATTTGATTGCTTTGCTGTACGACCGCGCCAGCCCCTATGTTGCGCATGCGCTGCTGCCCATGCTGGCCGTGGAGCGGGCCCGGCGCGTGCGGGAGAGCGCAGCGGTAGCCGTGAGCGGTGTGGTGGCTTCGCTCAGTTTGGCAGTGGCGCTGACAGTCATGGTCGCCAGCTTTCGCACATCGGTCACGCAGTGGCTGGACGTGATTTTGCCCGCGGACCTGTATGCGCGTACTGCGTCAGCCTCTACCACCGGCGGCGCTGGTGAGGCGATTTTTCTGACGCCCGAATTCGTTGCGGCGGTTACTGCAGTGCCGGGCATTGAACGTGTCAGTACGCTGCGCACAACCCAGGTGCTGCTCGACCCCAAGGCACCCGCTGTGGCGCTGATTGCACGCGACATAGGCGAGCCTGCCAAAACTTTCCCGATGGTGGGCGACGCACTGCCCGTGCCAGCAGGCTACATCGGCATTTATGTGAGCGAGGCGATGGTAGATTTATATGGCGCGCGGCTAGGGGCTGTTTTTGTGCCTTTTTCAAAGCCTTTTAGTGCTGTAGCCTACGAAATACGGGCGCGAGCAGCTCCTGAAGATGTAGCAAACAAAAGCGCGGCGTCAAACGCTGCTTCAACCAGCGCAGCGCCGCAATTCTTTGTGGCCGGTATCTGGCGCGACTACTCGCGTCAGTTCGGCGCAGTGGCGATGGCCAGCGCCGACTTTGTTCAACTGACGGGCGACAACCGCATCAGCGACGTCGCCATTTGGCTCACTCCTGACGCAATAGCCGGCGCAAAAACCGGCGAAGTTGAAAGCGCGGTGCGCGCCGCCGCCGACAAGCAAGCCGGCGCCGGCTCGCTGATTGAGTTTGCATCGACCGCGCAAATACGCGCGATATCTTTGAAGATTTTTGACCGCAGCTTTGCCGTGACGTACTGGCTGCAAGGCGTGGCCATTGCGATTGGCCTGTTTGGTGTGGCGGCAAGTTTTAGCGCGCAAGTGTTGGCAAGGCGAAAAGAGTTTGGCTTGCTGGTGCATTTGGGGCTAACGCGCAGGCAAATTTTGGCGGTGGTGGCTGGAGAAGGCGCAGCGTGGACATTGATTGGCAGCGTGGCTGGCTTGGGGCTGGGTTTGGCGGTGTCGCTCGTGCTGGTACACGTGGTGAACCCGCAAAGTTTTCACTGGACGATGGACCTGGTTTTGCCCTGGCTGCGTTTAACTGGCCTGTGCGCCCTGGTGGTGGCGGCGGGTACGTTCACGGCTTGGGTATCGGGCCGCGCGGCGGCAAGCAAAGATGCCGTGCTGGCAGTCAAAGAAGACTGGTAGCCAGAGATCGATAAAAAGTAAAGGCAGCTGCTAGAACCTTCGCCCTAACCCGCTATAGAACGGGCTACATCAGCTTTCATTTGCTCACCAATGTCATGGCTTTGACTCGCCAGCTTCATCAATACAGCGCATTCGCGGCCTAACATGAATAGTCCATTACCAAGGAGGACTTCATCATGTCAATAGCTACTGATCACCCGCCTGGCCACACGGTTCCCGTGTACCGCATTGAAAGCCGCGACCCGCTGCTGGGCCACCTGCTCCCCACTGAGCACCGCAAAACACTTTTCGGTAACTGTTCACTCGCCGTGGCGATTGCCGTTAAAAGCGTAGAGGACCCCACGCGACAACAAGTGCGCGTGGTGCATGTGCCCAGCGGCGAAATCGTTTTTGAGACCCAGCCCGCGCCGTTGTTGTGACGCCTAAATCGAGGAATACAGCCTGAAATTGGTATAAAAACCTGCAGCAACTGGCTTGGCTTAGGGTAGCTGCGAGAATCAGGCATGACCCATGAGCAAATTGACAAAGCCCAACAAGACGCGTGGCTGAATGCCGCCATTGCCAAAGTTGAGGCTGACTACCACCGCAGCGCCGACACGCACTTAATTGCACTGCCGTTGCCCGCGTTTGCCGCGCGCGGCATTGATTTTTATCTTAAAGACGAGTCCACCCACCCTACCGGCAGCTTGAAGCACCGCTTGGCGCGTTCGCTTTTTTTGTACGCGCTCTGCAATGGTTTGATTCATTGCACATCCACCATTGTTGAAGCATCCAGCGGCTCAACCGCTGTCAGTGAAGCGTATTTCGCAAGGCTGCTGGGCTTGCCTTTTATTGCGGTGATGCCGCGCAGCACGTCGTTAGAGAAGATCGCACAAATCGAGCTGTATGGCGGGCGCTGCCACCTGGTTGACGGGGCCGCTTTGGTGTACGACGCGGCAAAGACCATTGCTTCGCAAACTGGCGGGCACTACATGGACCAGTTCACCTATGCCGAGCGCGCCACCGACTGGCGCGGCAACAACAATATCGCCGAAAGCATGTTCAGCCAAATGCAGCGCGAACGCTACGCTTTGCCGCGCTGGATCGTAGTGGGCGCAGGCACGGGCGGCACCAGCGCAACCGTAGGCCGCTACATCAGGTACCAACGACACCACGGCCCGCACTGCATGCTGGCTGTGGCAGACCCGACTGGCTCGGTATTTAGCGAGTACCACCGAACGGGCGACACGGCATTGACTGGCGCAGGCTCTCGCATTGAGGGCATTGGCAGGCCGCGCGTAGAAGCCAGCTTTGTTCGCACCGTGATTGACCGCATGGTTGAAGTGGAAAACGCTGACTCGGTGGCCGCCATGCAAGCCCTTACCGATGTACTGGGGCGGCGCGTGGGGCCGTCAACTGGCACCAACTTTTATGCCATGCTGACGCTGGCCCATGAAATGCTGGCGCGCGGCGAGCAGGGCTCAATTTTGTCGCTGCTGTGCGACTCTGGCGAGCGCTATTTGGCCAACTACCATGACGACACTTGGGTGGCCAGCCATGTTGGCTGCTGCCAGGCAGCGCAGCAACGTATCGCGCAGCTAATGCAAGTATGACCCCACGCATCAATTCCATTCGGCGCGCCCTGCTGCTAAGCGGTGCGGCGGCGTTAGCGCCTTGGCCCAACGCAGCCAGCGCCCTGACGGCTAAAAAGCTGGCGTTTCCGCGTGACCGGGGCGCGCACCCGGACTTCAACACGGAGTGGTGGTACATCACCGGCAGCGTGGCGGCGGGGGCGCGGCAGTTTGGCTTTCAGCTGACGTTTTTTCGATCACGCGTTGCCAGCACACAAAATCTGACGTCGAAGTTTGCGGCCAAGCAACTCATGTTTGCGCATGCCGCCGTCACGGATGTAGAGGGCAAAAAATTGCACCACGACCAACGCATTGCGCGCGCCGGTTTTGGCGTGGCTGTTGCCAGCGAGCAAGACATGGCGCTCAAGCTGCGCGATTGGTCCTTGCGGGCGAAGGGTAAAAACTACGCGGCTGAAATCAATGCGCAAGACTTTGGCTTGCAACTGGAATTGAACGAAACCCAAAACGTATTGCTGCAAGGCACGCAGGGCTTGTCGCGCAAAGGCCCCCTGCCTGCCCAGGCCAGCTATTACTACAGCCAGCCGCAGCTGGCAGTCAGCGGCAACTTGCGCCTCAACGGCCGCACCTTTGACATCACCGGCACTGCGTGGCTAGACCACGAGTGGAGCCAATCTATTTTGGCGCCCGGCGTCGTTGGCTGGGACTGGATTGGTATGAACCTGCTGGACGGCAGCGCGCTGACTGCTTTCCGGCTGCGCAGCAAAGAGGGCGAGGCAGTATGGGACGGCGGATCGTTCAGATCGCCCACCAACAGCTTGTACGTTTTTAGCAAAGGTGAGGTGATCTTCAAGCCCACGCGCCAATGGAAAAGCCCCCTCACGCAAATCACGTATCCCGTCGAATGGATAGTGCGCACACCCGCTGACTTTTACACCGTCAAAGCGGTTATCGACAACCAGGAACTCGACAGCCGACAGTCGACAGGGTCGATTTATTGGGAAGGGCTGAGCGAGCTTTTCAACAGCAACGGCGCGAAAGTAGGCACCGGCTACCTGGAGATGACTGGCTATGGACAGCCGTTGCGAATGTAAAGCCGTGCCGCCTGCTTGGCAGTGCGGGCCAAGCTGAGGGAGCACGCGTGACAGGACAAAAATTGCTATTGATAAAGAAGCTTCTTGCGCCCGAATTTATTGGGCTACAGGCACTTTTTATTCTCAAAAAACGCGAAACCCGGCCTGTGTAGCGCTTACCAAGGCGCTTAAGTTGATAGAAATATCAGACGTCAACTCCTGCGATGCCCACTACGTTTGAAGCCAAAGCACCCGCATCGCCGCTGCGAAATCACCTGCCAAGCCCTGCCAGTTTTCAACTCGGCCGGCTTGAACCACCTGCTTGCCCGCAACGTACACCTCGCTTGGCTGGGCATCGGGGCTGGAGAAAATCATGGCGTCGAGCAAGTAGTCACTGGGCACACCCAGCAGCGCGGGAGACGTGGTGTCAATGACTGAAAAATCTGCCCGGTTGCCTGCTGCCAAGCCTTGCAGGCGCTGACCGCAAGCGGAAGAGCCGCCTGCCAGAACTGCGTTAAACAGTGCAGCCGCAGTCGATGAATCAGCAGACGATGCAGCCATTACGTTGCGTTGTCGCAGGGCCAGCCGCTGAGAATATTCAAGCAGGCGCAGCTCTTCTTGCCAGCTTCTAGTAACGTGGCTGTCTGAGCCTATCGACAAGTCGCCTTGCAGGCGGGCGTAGGTTGGCAAGTCAAAAACGCCGTCGCCCAAATTGGCTTCAGTCGTTGGGCAAAGCACGATGGATGCGCCGCTGGATTTGACGCCTTGCAGCTCTGCTGGTGTGGTGTGGGTAGCGTGTACCAGGCTCCAGCTGGCGTTTAGGCCCGCGTGGTTTAACAGCCATTCAACCGGCCGCTGGCCTTTAGCGCTTATGCAATCGGCCACTTCGCCCGTTTGCTCTGCCACGTGGATGTGAATGGGCATGTGCCGCGCTTCGGCGTTGGCGGCAGCTTCTTGCAATGCGCCCTGCGCGACGGCACGCAGGGAATGCAACGCCAAACCCGTGTTGACCAGCGTGCTGCCAAATTGCCTTTGTATGCCTTCGCAGGTTCTGAAAATTGAATCGGGCGTTGATGCAAAGCGTTGTTGGTCATCACGTAAGCCCGTTGCAGCAAACCCCGAGCGCATGTACAGCGTGGGCAACAGCGTGATGCCGATGCCCACGCGCTGGGCGGCGCGCACCAGCGCAGATGACATCTCTAGCGGGTTGGAGTAGGCCTTGCCCTGCAGGTCATTGTGCAAATAATGAAACTCGCACACCTGCGTGTAGCCTGCCTGCAAAAGCTCGGCATACAGCAGCGAGGCAATGGCTTCAAGCTGCTCGGGGGTGATCCGTTGGGCGGCGCTGTACATGCGGTCACGCCAAGTCCAGAAGTTGTCATGGCCGCCGCTTCCTCGCTCCGTCATGCCGACGATGGCACGTTGAAAAGCGTGGCTGTGCGCGTTGACCAAGCCGGGTAGCACTGGCCCACTTAGCAGGGTTGCACCGCTTTGCTGGTCAACGCTTGCATTGGCTTGAATGCTTGCCCACCTGCCGTCTTTGGCGACGCGCATCAATACGTCGTTTGCCCATGCGCCATTAACCCATGCCTGGGGTGCAAAGTAACGCTTGAACTCGTCAAGCATAAAGCGCCTTGGCTGCTTGCAAGCTGGCTTGCACCATGCGTTTGAGTGTCGGCTGAAGCTGAAAAGCCAGCGCTTCGTTGTAGGAAAACGGAGGCGTTTCTTGCATGTACAGACTCTGACATTTTTCAAGCTGAATGGCGTGGATGTGCTGAGCTGGCTGGCCGTAATGCCGCGTGATGTAACCACCTTTGAAGCGGCCATTGACCACGTGGGTGAAGCCTTCTACCTGGCTGGCAGCAGCATTGGAAATGTCAATTGCCGACGCTTCACCACTGGCCGTGCCGATGTTCAAATCAGGCAGCTTGCCTTCAAACAACCAAGGGATATGGGAACGAATGCTGTGGGCGTCCCACAGTAGCGCAAAACCATGCACGGCCTTGATGCGTGCCAGCTCACTTGCCAATGCATCGTGGTAAGGCTGCCAGTAGGTACTTCGGCGGCGTTGAACCTCTGTTGGCGAGGGCTCATGGCCCGGCTGGTAAAGCGCATCACCGCTGAAAAAATGCGTGGGGCAAAGCTCGGTGTTGGCCGCGCCGGGGTACATGGGCGCGTCGTCTGGCGGGCGATTCAAATCAATCACATAACGGGAATAGCGTGGCTGCAGAACACTCACGCCAATCGCAGGCAAAAAATCATAAAGCCGGGCCAAGTGCCAGTCGGTGTCTTCCACATTCAGAGCTCGGGCGAAGTAGTTACTTTGCAAATCAAGTGGAATCTCCGTGCCGATGTGCGGCATGCTGACCAACATGGGAACGCTGCCCCGCTGCAAGGTGAAGGTCATAAAACAAGCCCGTTAAACACTGTTTGCAGGCGCGGGCAGCTTCCAAAAGCATAGCTAAGTTCGGCGGGCGACTGCACATCCCACAATACAAAATCGGCCCGCATGCCGGCTGCCAGTACACCGCGATCTTTTAAACCCAACGCACGGGCGGCGTTGCGGGTGACGCCTGCCAACGCTTCTTCAGGTGTTAGCCTGAAGAAGGTGCAAGCCATATTGAGCATCAGCAGCAGCGACGTGCAAGGCGAGCTGCCCGGGTTGCAGTCGGTTGAAATGGCTATCGGCACCCCTGCGCTTCTGAGCTGCGCAATCGGCGGCAATTTTGTTTCACGTAAAAAGTAAAACGCACCGGGCAGCAGCACGGCCGTGGTGCCCGCTTGCGCCATGGCCTGCACACCCGCATCGCTGAGCCATTCAAGGTGGTCACAGCTGACTGCGTTGTAGCGGGCAGCCAGTTGCGCACCACCGCTGTCACTTAGCTGCTCGGCGTGCAGCTTGATAGGCAAGCCCAACGACTTGGCCTCTTTAAACACCCTTTCAGTTTGCGCCAAATCAAAGCCAATCCGCTCACAAAACGCGTCGACTGCATCGACCAGCCCCTCAGCGTGCAGTAATGGCAGCATACGCAAAACTTCATCGGTATACGCATCGGCGCGGCCTGCAAATTCAGGCGGCGCCGCATGCGCGCCCAAAAAAGTGGTTCTTACAGATACCGGGTTTGCATCACCCAAGGCTCTGGCTACCCGCAGCGACTTTCGCTCGTGCTCCAGCATCAAGCCGTAGCCGGATTTAATTTCAATCGTGGTCACGCCTTCAGCCAGCAATGCCCTCAAACGCGGCGCGCTCTGTTCAAACAGCTCAACCTGGCTTGCGGCACGTGTGGCCGCAACGGTAGCTGCAATTCCGCCGCCCGCTTTGGCAATGTCTTCATAACTCGCACCGTTCAAGCGCTGCTCGAACTCACCTGCCCGGTTGCCGCCATGCACCAGGTGCGTGTGGCAATCAATTAACCCCGGCGTGATGAGCGCGCCTTTTGCGTCATGTGTTTGCGTGCAGCGGGCCAACAAATCGGCAGGCATTGCGCTGCGCGGGCCCACCCACTGAAGCACGCCTTCGCTTGCAATCAGCGCAGCGTCTTCAATCAATCCGTAGGGGTTTGAAGCACCGGCTTGCATAGTGGCTACTTTGCAATTTAACCAAGCCGCGCATTGCGAATTCATACCGTGACTTCCATCAACAGCGCATCACGCGTCTGCATGCGAACAGCGGTGTTTTCGTCTACCGTCGCCCAGCCAAATGAATGCGGGGAAAGCTCATGAATTTCACTGCCTATTTGAACTAAGGCCCTCTTTCTATGGGCGTAAGCAGCTATGACTACAGGAGCATTGACTGTCGTTTCAAAGTTATCAATCACCCGGCGCATACAGGCTGTAGCCCCGCCCTGCACCATCAAATTAAAGTCTTGCGTTGCTCCGCCCAGCAGCTCGCAGGAGGTTGTTAAATCGCCATCAAACGCAAGTGGCGGGTCGCTTTTGCTCAGCATGTGTATGTAGCCGTTGACCGTTAAACACACGTCATCACCATCAAGCACCGCAAACCAGCGCTGCGTACCCACAAAGCTTGAAAATGGGCCCGACTCTGCAACTTCAGCCACTGACGCTCGCCAGGTCCACGCTTGGGCGCTGGGCCACGCCAGCAATTCACGCGTTTTCCCGCCACCGTTACGCCACGGGGCGGGTTTGATGTCGCGCAGTTGAATAACCTGCCATGCCATTTTCGGAATCATGCCTGAAACTGCCCCGCAAAGCTGTAGCGTGTGCCGGGGTAGACCAGCCGCGCGACGCTGGCCACATGCGCGCCGCTCACCGTGCGGCGGGTAATGGCCAAACAAGCCTCTGACGATTTGATGCCCAGCAACCTGGCTATGTCACGCCCCGGCAGGCAAGCCTCTATCTGATAACTTGCGTCCGTCAGTGGCGCACGCGTGAGCAAGTGGTGTGCTGGGGTGAATTGGGTGAAGTCGGTCTGCAAAAAATCAGGCGCCGCCAGCGGGTTGACGTAACGGTCTTCATACTGAATGGGAATGCCGTTCTCTGAGTGCACCAGCACCGTATGAAACACCGTAACACCGGCACGCAGGCCCAGCGTTTTTGCCAGCAGCGCGGTGGCTTTCTCGGTTGCTACCAGCAGCACGCGGCTGGTGTGGGTGTGCCCCCTTTCAACTACCTCGTCCTTGATGTCACGAATCGTTAACCGAGAGGAAATTCGGTGCAGCTCGGCCACCCGGGTGCCTGAGCCCTGAATTCGCGTGACCATGCCCTCAGAAGCCAACTCGCGCAGGGCGCGGTTCACCGTCATGCGGCTGATGCTGAACTGCGCCATCAGCGCGGCCTCACTCGGCACAGCATCGCCCGGCCTCCACACGCCAGAAGTAATGCGGGTTTTGATGAACGCCTTGACCTGCTCATAGGCAAACAACTGAACTTTCATAACCGTAGATTAACCCAGTTGACACAAGTTGTATAGACAACTATATTTTACCTGTGCAGTAGTAATTGAAGTTAATTGGAGTTGTGCCGTGTCGGATTTATCAAACTCAAAGTTCATGGACAGCAAAGCCAGAGTAGTCCGCTCGCCGCGCGGCAGCCAAATTACCTGCGCCAACTGGCAAATCGAAGGCGCCCTGCGCATGCTGCAAAACAACCTTGACCCTGATGTGGCCGAAAACCCCAACGAGCTGGTGGTGTACGGCGGCATTGGCAAGGCGGCGCGCAACTGGCCTGCGTTTGATGCGATTGTCGATTCACTGCGCAAGCTCAAACCTGATGAAACGCTGCTGGTGCAGTCAGGCAAGCCCGTCGGCGTTTTCCGTACCCACACCGGTGCGCCGCGTGTGCTGATTGCCAACTCCAACCTGGTGCCTAAATGGGCGACATGGGAACATTTCAACGAGCTGGATCGCGCGGGCCTGATGATGTACGGCCAAATGACCGCTGGTAGCTGGATTTACATTGGCACGCAGGGCATTGTGCAAGGCACGTATGAGACTTTTGTTGAAGCGGGCAGGCAACATTACAACGGCGATTTAAGTGGCCGCTGGGTGCTGACTGCTGGCCTCGGCGGCATGGGCGGCGCGCAGCCGCTAGCGGCTACGTTTGCAGGCGCGTGTTCACTCAACATTGAATGCGACCAGAGCCACATTGATTTCAGACTGCGCACCCGCTACGTTGACAAACAAGCCGCCACGCTGGACGAAGCGTTGGCCATGATCAAGCACCACACTGGGCGCAAAGAAGCCGTGTCAATTGCACTGTGCGCCAACGCAGCGGATGTCTTTCCTGAACTGGCCAAACGCGCGCAAGCAGGCAGCATTCGCCCCGACATCGTGACCGACCAAACCTCGGCGCACGACATCATCAACGGGTACCTGCCTGCTGGCTGGTCGAATGAGCGCTGGCTAGCTGCCCGCAAAGACCCGGCTCAACATGCAGCGTTGACGCAAGCCGCTGGTGAGTCATGCGCCACCCAGGTCAAGGCCATGCTGGCTTTTCACGCACTGGGCATACCAACGGTGGACTACGGCAACAACTTGCGCCAGGTCGCCAAAGATTTTGGCGTGGCCAATGCGTTTGACTACCCTGGCTTTGTGCCCGCCTATATTCGGCCGTTGTTTTGCAGCGGCACCGGGCCCTTCCGCTGGGTGGCCTTGAGTGGCGACCCGGAAGATATTGCCAAAACCGACGCGAAGATGAAAGAGCTTTTCCCCACCAACAAGCACCTGCACCGCTGGCTGGACATGGCCGCTGAGCGTATTGAATTTCAGGGCTTGCCGGCACGCATTTGCTGGATTGGCCTGGGCGATCGCCACAAAGCCGGGCTGGCCTTTAACGCGATGGTGAAGAGTGGCGAACTCAAAGCACCGATTGTGATTGGTCGTGACCACCTTGACAGCGGCTCAGTCGCGTCCCCCAACCGCGAAACTGAAGCTATGCAAGACGGCAGCGACGCGGTGAGCGACTGGCCGCTGCTGAACGCTCTGCTGAACACCGCCAGCGGCGCTACGTGGGTCAGCTTGCACCACGGTGGCGGCGTGGGCATGGGGTATTCGCAGCATTCAGGCGTAGTGATTGTGGCTGACGGCACCGATGAGGCGGCGGAGAAACTAGGCCGCGTGCTTTTTAATGACCCAGCCACAGGCGTGATGCGCCACGCCGATGCGGGGTACGACGTTGCCAAGGCCAGCGCCAAAGCCAATGGTTTGAATTTGCCAATGATTGGTTGAAGCGATGCATGAATTGCTGATCCCCGGAAAGTTAAGTCTGCCGCAACTGCGCAGGCTGTGCAGCAGCAAACCGCTGCCAGTTCAATTAGATGGCGCTTGCCGTAAAGGCATTCGTGCCAGTGCTGACCTTGTGCAAAAAGCAGCGGACGGTGGCGCGGCGGTTTACGGAGTGAACACTGGTTTCGGCAAGCTGGCCAACACCCGCATTGCCAAAACCGACCTGGCCATCTTGCAGCTCAAACTTCTGCGCTCCCATGCTGTCGGTGTCGGCGAGCCGTTGGTCGAAAACATTGTGCGATTGATTTTGCTTTTGAAGGCCGCGAGTTTGGCGCGCGGCCATTCGGGTGTACGTGAAGAAGTTGTCGATGCACTGCTCGATTTGTACAACCACGGCATTTGCCCGGTGATTCCGTGCCAGGGCTCAGTGGGTGCGTCGGGTGACCTGGCTCCGCTCGCACATTTGTGTTTGCCGTTGGTGGGTGAAGGCGAGGTGTTTTACAAAGGGCAGCGACTTCCAGCTCTGGAGGCATTGAAAGCAGCAGGCCTGCAACCCATTTCCTTGTCAGCCAAAGAAGGCCTGGCACTCATCAACGGTACGCAGGTATCGACTGCGATGGCGCTTGCCGCGCTTTTTGCCACTGAGCGTGTATTTGAAGCAGCGGTGATAGCAGGCGCACTGACACTTGATGCAGCGCGCGGCAGCGACGGCCCATTTGATGCGCGCATTCACGCCGTGCGCGGCCAGCCGGGGCAAATTGATTGTGCGGCAGCCTACCGCGCGTTAACCCACGGCAGCGCCATTCGCAAGTCGCACCTGGAAGGCGACGACCGCGTGCAAGACCCATACTGCCTGCGCTGCCAGCCGCAAGTCATGGGCGCGTGCCTGGACCAGATGCGCTATGCCGCGCGGGTGCTGGTGATTGAAGCGAACGCTGTGACCGATAACCCGTTGGTGTTTGCTGCGGATGACGCTTTGGTCTCAGGGGGAAACTTTCACGCTGAGCCCGTAGCGCTGGTCTGTGACGCTTTAGCTGTAGTGATTGCGGAAGTAGGCGCAATTTCGGAACGGCGTATCGCCATGCTGGTCGACACCCATGTCTCGGGTCTGCCCGCTTTCCTCACGCCTGATGCGGGTCTTAACTCTGGCTTCATGATCGTGCATGTCACGGCTGCCGCACTGGCATCAGAAAACAAATCCATGGCGCACCCGGCAAGCGTAGACAGCCTGCCAACTTCGGCCAATCAAGAAGATCATGTGTCAATGGCCACCTTTGCTGCGCGACGCCTGCAACCGATGCTGCACAACACGGCCTACATTGTGGGCATTGAATTGTTGGCTGCAGCCCAAGGTATTGAGTTTTTACGCCCTTTGACAAGCTCCGCCCCGCTCGAGAGCCTGCATGCGCTCATTCGCAACGCATCGCCAGCGATGATGCAAGACCGCAGCCTGTCGCTTGAAATGACCGCCTTGCAAAAGCTGGTTATCAGTGGAGACATATCTGCTGCGCTGGACGCGCAGCTACCGGAATTATACGCATTGCAACTGGCATGATCAATGCATACATTTACCCACCAGCACCCGACTTTTAACCCACCGGAGAAAACCATGAAAAAACTGCTCGCTCTGTCCGTTGTTGCCCTGGTTTGTGCAGCCTCCCAAGCACAAACGCAAGAAACCAAACTAACCTTTGCCATGTCGGGCTGGACAGGTTTTGCCCCGCTCACGCTGGCCAAAGAAGCGGGTATCTTCAAGAAAAACGGCCTGGACGTGACAATCAAGAAAATTCCGCAAAAAGACCGCCATCTAGCCATCGCATCGGGCGACGTGCAGTGCGCCGCCACCACGGTTGAAACCTGGATCGCCTGGAACGCCAACGGCGTTCCGACCACGCAGATTTTTCAGTTAGACAAAAGCTTTGGCGCTGACGGCATGGTCGTCAAAGGCGGCATCAGCAAAATCAGCGACCTGAAAGGCAAAACCGTAGCCGCCAGCGCACCGGGTACCGCGCCCTACTTCACGCTGGCCTGGATGCTTAAGAAAAACGGCATGAGCATCAAAGACATCAAGCTGGTCAGCCTGGAGCCGCAAGCCGCCGCCAACGCCATCATTGCGGGCGTGGCCGACCTGGACGCCGCCATGACGTACGAGCCCTTTTTAAGTGCAGTGCGCGTCAAGCCAGAGGCCGGAAAAATCATTGCCACCACGCTCGACTACCCAATGGTGATGGACACCGTAGGCTGCACGCCGAAGTTTTT
>JANMWH010000339.1:0-12093 GCA_031393945.1 Polaromonas sp.
GGGATCACGTGATAGGTCAACACTGCTTTGAGTTTCGCAGGGTCGTTTGCCAGTTCTTCCATCGTCTTGGCAGCGACTTTCGCGAAAGCTGCGTTGTTAGGTGCAAACACGGTGAACGGCCCTGCTCCCTTCAACGTGTCGCTCAACCCGGCTTTGGCAACCAAACCGCTAAGCGTACTCAGTTCGGGCGTTGCAGCCAAGGTATCTGCAACTGACACGGGGGTGCTGACCGTGGCGCAACCGGATAGAGCTGCGATAGAGGCGGTGAGCAGTAAAAACCTGCGGCTTGCGTAAAAATTAAGCATTGAAATTTCCTTTGGTTAAAACAAGCTGAAGCGTAGGAGAAATCCGTGACAAAGCTGTGACAGAAATTTGACGTTCATGTGACGCAGTACGTTGCGTACTTGTTTTAGCTAACCGTCGAGTGGTTTTGGGTGTGTGTCACGACTTTGTCACATGAGGTTCTTACAGTTATCCCAGAATCGAAATTAACCCAAGGAGTATTGTTATGACGTCAGGACTGAAATTTTCGTTGTTAGCAGGTGCAAGTTCGCTGGTTTTAGCGTTGCCAGGATTTTCTTTTGCGCAAACTGTGACCGGCGCCGGTGCGAGTTTTCCCGCCCCTTTGTATTCGAAATGGGCGGCAGACTACAACAAGGCGACATCGATAAAAATCAACTATCAGTCAGTCGGTTCGGGCGCTGGCTTACGTCAAATTGAAGCTAAAACCGTTGACTTTGGTGCCTCTGATGCTCCCCTGAAGGACGATGAACTGGCGAAAAAAGGCTTGGTTCAGTTCCCCACCGTGATTGGCGGTGTGGTGCCTGTGGTGAACATCAAGGGCATCGCGCCGGGCCAGCTCAAATTAAGCGGCCAGTTACTGGGCGATATTTTTCTAGGCAAAGTAACCAAGTGGACTGACCCTGCCATCAAAGCCTTGAACCCAACATTGACATTACCGGACACCGCGATTGCACCCGTTCGCCGTGCAGACGGCTCGGGAACGACCTTTATCTTTACCAATTACTTGAGCAAAGTGAACGCCGAATGGAAAACTAAGGTCGGCGAAGGTACTGCTGTGAACTGGCCAGTGGGCGCGGGCGGTAAGGGCAACGAAGGTGTAGCTGCATTCGTCGGTCGTTTGCCGAACTCGATAGGCTATGTTGAGTACTCATACGTCAAGCAAAACAAAATGGCATTCGCGCAGGTACGCAATGCGGCTGGCAACTTTGTATCGCCAGACGACTCGGCTTTCAAGGCGGCAGCAGTTGGCGCTGACTGGACAAAAAGCTTCTTCCAGATTTTGACCGAGCAGCCAGGCAAAGATGCTTGGCCGCTAACTGGCGCCACGTTTATCTTGATGCAGAAGGTCCAAGAAAAACCAGCTCAGGCAGCGGCTGTTTTGAAGTTTTTTGAATGGGCTTACAAAGGCGGCGATAAAACGGCAGACGAGCTCGACTACGTCCCTATGCCAGCCAACGTAAAAGTTGCAATTGAAAAGTCTTGGGCTGAAATCAAAGACGCGTCTGGCAAGCCGATTGCGTTCAAGTAGCCGCTGACGTTTTCCCAAGCAATACCCAACAGGAATCTTGCCCGTGTCATCTACACTTCCTGCCAATCATGCGCCGTATTCTGGTCATGCTCAAAAAAGCCAACGCATCATGACCAATCCGCCACCACCTAATCCGAGACGACAAAGCTCTATGCCTGATCGGATTTTTGGATGGATAGCTAAAGGCGCTGCGCTGCTGACGTTGGGTTTGCTGATTGGAATTCTGGTCTCGCTGATCTACGGAGCGTGGCCAGCGATTACCAAATACGGCCTTGGTTTTTTAACCAGCAGTGTTTGGGATCCCGTCAAGGACGAGTACGGCGGTCTCGTCATGATCTACGGCACGATAGCCACGTCGTTTATCGCGTTGTTGATAGCCATCCCCGTGAGCTTTGGCATTGCGTTGTTTTTGACGGAGCTATCACCTTCGTGGCTTAAGCGGCCGTTAGGCACCGCGATCGAGTTACTGGCTGCAGTGCCCTCCATTGTTTACGGTATGTGGGGCCTGCTGGTTTTTGGCCCAATCCTCGCGACCTATGTCCAGCAGCCGCTCCAGTCGGCGTTTGGCAGTACTCCGTACTTGGGGGCGCTTTTTTCGGGACCACCGGTTGGCATCGGAATTTTGTCGGCCGGAATTATTCTTGCGATCATGATCATCCCGTTCATTGCATCAGTGATGCGTGACGTGTTTGAAGTCACGCCGCCGCTTTTAAAAGAGTCAGCCTACGCCTTGGGCTCCACCACTTGGGAAGTCGTCTCGAAAGTAGTGTTGCCGTACACCAAAGCGGGGGTGGTGGGGGGCATCATGTTGGGCTTGGGCCGGGCACTGGGCGAAACCATGGCGGTAACGTTTGTTATTGGCAATTTCAACCAGCTCGACTCCTTGAGCCTTTTTCAAGCGGCCAACAGCATCACGTCTGCTTTGGCCAACGAGTTTCCTGAAGCAGGTCAAGGCCTTCACCAAGCGGCTTTGATTTACCTGGGGCTGGTTTTGTTTTTCATCACCTTCGTTGTGCTGGCTTTGTCCAAAGTCATGCTTGCTCAGCTCAACAAACATGAAGGTAGCAAAACATGAGTGCCGCTCTTCAGGATGCGCGGCTAGCCAAGTTTGCCCGGCGCAAGTTCATTAACCAGGTTGCGCTGGTGTTGTCTCTGGCAGCCATGGCGTTTGGGTTGTTCTGGTTGTTCTGGATACTGTTTGAGACCATTCGTTTGGGCATCGGCGGTATCGCTTTTGCAACTTTCACGCAAATGACCCCTGCGCCAAATGAGGCGGGCGGCTTGGCCAATGCGATTTACGGATCCTTCCTTATCGTCACGATGGCCACTTTTGTAGGAACGCCTATTGGAATCATGGCAGGTATCTACTTGGCTGAATACGACACCAAAGGCTGGCTTGCATCATTGACGCGTTTTGTAAATGACATTTTGCTGTCTGCTCCGTCAATTGTCATTGGCCTGTTTGTGTACGCCGTGGTCGTATCGCAGTTCAAGTCTTACTCTGGCTGGGCCGGGGTGATGGCGTTGGCGTTGATTGTGATTCCGGTAGTTATTCGCACCACGGAGAATATGCTGCAACTGGTTCCTTCGGGGCTGCGTGAAGCGGCATATGCGCTGGGTGCGCCGAAATGGAAAGTAATCACCAAAATCACCTTACGTGCAGCCCGGGCCGGTGTCGTAACCGGCGTGCTGCTTGCGGTTGCCCGTATTGCAGGGGAAACCGCGCCGCTGTTATTTACTGCGCTGAATAACCAGTTCTGGACTTCAGACATGAGCCAGCCTATGGCCAGCTTGCCGGTCACTATCTTCAAGTTTGCCATGAGCCCTTACGAGAATTGGCAGCAGCTGGCCTGGGCGGGGGTGTTTCTTATTACGCTGGCCGTGCTGGGCTTAAACATTCTGGCGCGGGTGCTGACTCGCAACAAAGATTGAACATTGGTCAAAACGAATATACAGGTGAGGTGATAAATGGAAGCCACAGCTACCAAAATGGTGAACCCTAAAATATCAGTCAAGAATCTTGATTTTTATTACGGAAAGTTTCATGCGCTAAAAAACATCAATTTGCAAATTCCCGAGAAAAAAGTGACTGCATTTATCGGCCCCTCTGGCTGCGGTAAGTCGACTTTATTGCGAATTTTTAACCGCATGTACGAGCTGTACCCTGAACAGCGCGCTGAGGGCGAGATCATGTTTGAGGGTGAAAATCTTTTAACGTCCAAGAAGGACGTAGCGTTGATACGTTCAAAGGTCGGCATGGTTTTCCAAAAGCCGACACCGTTTCCCATGTCGATTTATGACAACATTTCATTCGGCGTCAAGCTGTTTGAAAGTCTCAACAGCTCCGATATGGACGAGCGGGTTGAATGGGCGCTGCGTAAAGCCGCACTGTGGGGCGAAGTCAAAGACAAGCTGAATCAAAACGGTTCAAGCCTTTCGGGCGGGCAGCAGCAGCGTTTGTGCATTGCTCGCGGAATCGCCATCAAGCCAGAGGTGTTGTTGCTTGATGAGCCGTGCTCGGCGCTGGACCCGATTTCGACAGCCAAGATTGAGGAATTGATCACCGAGCTGAAAAACGATTACACCGTGGTGATCGTCACACACAACATGCAGCAAGCTGCACGCTGCAGCGACTACACGGCCTACATGTACCTGGGCGACCTGGTTGAGTTTGGCGTGACTGAAGAGTTGTTTTTTAAACCGAAACGTAAAGAGACTGAAGACTACATCACGGGTCGCTTCGGCTAAATTATTCCAGAGGAAAAATATGTCTGATAAACATTTGTCCAGCCAGTTTGACAGTGAGCTAAATGGCGTTTCATCACGAGTCATGGAGCTGGGTGGGCTGGTCGAGTCGCAAATCAGGTTGGCTATTTACGCGTTGTCGCAGTTCAGTGCCGAAAGCGCTGGTCAGGTCATTGAAGCCGAGTCGCGGGTGAATTCGATGGAAATCGATATTGACCGTGAGTTGTCATCCATCATCGCGCGCCGCCAGCCGACAGCGCGCGATTTGCGCCTGCTGATTGCGATTTCTAAAACAACAGCGAATCTTGAGCGGGCTGGCGATGAAGCAGAAAAAATAGCGCGCATGGTCAAGTCCATTATCGAAAGCGGCTCGGCGCGCGCTTTGCCGTCTTCTGACTTGCGTATAGCGGCTGAACTGGCCTCGGGTCTTTTGCGCAAAGCGCTAGACGCATTTGCGAGACTCGACACCAATGTTGCGCTGTCGATCTTGAAAGAAGATGATCAGATTGACAAAGAGTTTGATGGTTTTGTGCGTAAGTTGATCACTTACATGATGGAAGACCCGCGTACTATTTCAGCCAGTCTTGATTTGCTTTTCGTCGCCAAGGCGATTGAACGCATTGGCGATCATGCGAAAAATATCGCAGAGTTCATCATCTATATTGTTAAGGGCGAAGACGTCCGGCATACCCCGATGGCTCAAATTGAATCGGCTGTCAGGTAGCTAAAAATGAAAAAGCCCCGGATATTGGTGGTTGAAGACGAGCCGTCTATCGCAGAGCTGATCTCCGTTAACTTGCAGCACGGCGGCTTCGAGGTGGTGGCTGCGCAAGACAGTGTGACTGCGCAGCGTGCGGTAGATGCTGAGCTGCCTGATGCCATCTTGCTTGACTGGATGTTGCCAGGGCAAAGTGGCCTGTCGCTGGCTCGCCAATGGCGCAAGCAAGCGCGTACAAAAAGTATTCCCATTTTGATGTTAACCGCGCGTGGCGACGAGCCTGACAAGGTCGCTGGCCTCGACGCGGGTGCAGATGACTACATCACCAAACCATTTTCAACTCAGGAACTGCTGGCCCGGATACGCGCTGTTCTCAGGCGGCGGGCCCCGGAATCTGGCGATGACAGCGTGACGGTGGGCGCACTGGTACTGGACGCGGGTACTCACCGTATCTCTTATCAAAATCAGGAGCTCAAGCTTGGGCCCACTGAATTCAAGCTGCTGCATTACTTCATGAAGCATTCCGAGCGGGTACACAGCCGCAGCTCTTTGCTCGACAAGGTGTGGGGTGATCACGTCTTCATTGAGGAACGCACGGTGGATGTTCACGTCAAGCGCCTGCGAGAAGCGTTGGGTGGCGCCGGGCGAATGGTAGAAACGGTTCGCGGGTCGGGCTATCGGCTGACCGCTGTCATACCGACTGCTGTTGCACAATCTGGGACATGATCAATCGCTGGTTGGTATTTACTGCCTGCTTACTGGCCGGCGGCGGTTTGGGGTATTGGGTAGCTGATGTAGCGGGCTTGGCTTTTGGTGTCGCGCTTTCCGCCTTTTTCTGGCTGTTGGTTGACAGTTTTTACCTAGCCCGGTTTCTGATTTGGCTGCGGGCCGCTCAGAGCGATGAGTCACCTTCCGCGGCATTGAACGTGGGGTCTGATTTACCGGGCCTCTGGGGCGTGGCAGCTGATCGAATTCGCAGATTGGCACGGCGGCAAGAGCACTTGCTGCATGACAGTCAGGCCCGGCTAGACGAGTTCCTTGCTGCCATGCAGGCATCGCCAAGCGGCGTGGTGCTTCTTGATTCGCAGGACAGAATTGAATGGTGCAATCAAATGGCAACGCTGCACTTTGGGTTTGATGCGCGCAAAGATGTGTTGCAGCACATCTCTAACCTCGTGCGTGCGCCAGCTTTCAAGAGCTACCTGACTGCTAAGGATTTTTCGCACGATGTGGTGATACCGGGCAGCGCGAGTGTTCCGGGGCGTCCAGTTAATCTGTCGGTTCACGTGCATGCCTACGGCAAAGACCGAAAGTTGCTGCTGTCGCGTGACATTACTGCGCTGGAGCTGGCCGAAGCGATGCGACGTGATTTTGTGGCCAATGTGTCCCACGAGATACGCACACCCCTGACTGTTCTGTCGGGGTTCATTGAAACCTTGCAAACTTTGCCGTTAAAGCCAGCCGAGCGCGAGCGTTATTTGGGCCTGATGGCTCAACAATCGCAGCGTATGCAGACCTTGGTCAACGACTTGCTTACCTTGTCGCGCCTCGAGGGTAGCCCTCATCCAGGCGGCAATGAGTGGGTGTCGGTAAGTGCTCTTTTTGCCCAGTCTCATCAGGAAGCGCAAGCCCTGTCAGCGCTGCTTGCGCCCAATACTCACACGATCAGGTTCGACAACACCGCTGCTTGCGAAATCGCCGGAGAGCAAGGCGAGCTGTACAGCGCTTTATCCAATTTGGTCACTAATGCGGTTCGTTACACGCCTGCGGGCGGATCAATACAGGTAGCTTGGCACGTCTTGGCTGATGGGCGCGGCGAACTTATCGTCAAAGACAGTGGCCCGGGTATTGCCGAGGAACACATTTCGCGCCTGACTGAACGGTTTTACCGTATTGATCGTAGCCGTTCGAGAGAAACGGGCGGTACTGGCCTGGGGCTGGCTATCGTCAAGCATGTCGCGCAGCGCCACAATGCCGAGCTGCATATTGAAAGTCAACTGGGGCAAGGGTCGAGTTTTTCGATCAGGTTTCCCTCGACGCGGGTTAGGGCGGTGCAGGGCGCCTAGTTTTTCGTCTTGCCTAAGCCGCGGCCTTTGCGCAGCGCCGACCACAGTAGCCAAAGAAAGCACGCCGCTACCAGCCAAAGCGCAAAGCTGCTCGCTATCCAGAAACTGCTTGGCGAGGGGCGGACGGCGATACCGGGGAGCCCTTCGTAGGCCAAAAGATAACCGCCATACAGCCCAAAACCCCACAAGAAAACGCCATACATCGCCATCGGCGCCAGCGTAATGCGGTAGCAGCGCAACAAAAATGCGCAAACTGCTTGCATGCAGTCGGCCAAATGGTAAATCGCCACCCACGCCAGTAAAGATGATGCCATGCTGATGATGGCTGGGTTGGTCGAGTACATTTTGGCAATGGAGTCTTTTGCTATGAATAAAATAGCTGCTAGCGCCATAGAAATAACGGCTGTGAGCTTTAAACTCAACACAACGACGCGCTGCGCCTGGTCTGGTCTCTGCGCACCCAGCCAAAATGACACGCGTGCACTACATGCAATTGCCATCGACAGCGGCATCATGTACAGCACTGCTGCCATGCTTGCTGCAACCTGATGGCTGGCAGAAGCCACCGTGCCCAAGCGGGCGATGAACAGCGCCATCAGCGTGAACGACGTTACTTCAATCAAGTACGACATGCCCGCCGGAACGCCAAGCCGCAAGAAATTCGCAATAGCGGTCCAATCTGGCGGCTCCAGGCGAAGCCAAATACGCAAGGGTTGATACATGGACTGAGACCGCAACATCAGCACTGCAAATGCCAAAAGCAGATAGTTCACCACCAGCGTAGCCCACGCGCACCCAACCACGCCCATCGGTGCAATACCGCCGCCACCTGCAACAAACCAGATCGACAGCGGTATCTTCACTGCCAGCGCAGCAACCTGCAGCCACGTCACCAGCATGGGTTTTCCCAAGGACTGGTTCAGCGTGCTGTACAGCCTGAAAAGCAGAGCCGGCGCGAAAGCAAAGGCCAGCACGGTGAGATAGTTTTGCACCTCTGCCATCATGCTCAGCGGCACTTGCGCCCACCTTAGCAGCGGCCCCGGCATCAAGAGCGCCGCTACACCTGCCATCGCTATGCAGCTGCACAGGTAAAGACTTTGCCGAAGCGAACGCCCGATTGCGGCATGCTGGTTAGCACCAAGCAATTCCGCCCAAATCGGCAAAAGAGCCTGAACAATACCGATCAGCCCCACGTACACGCTGATATAAATGGCAGACCCCACCGACAGCGCTGCCAAGGCCCCATCGCTGTACTGCCCTGCAATCACCGTGTCGGCCACACCAAACGACATGACCGCCAGTTGGCCTACCAGTACGCTCGCCGCGTGCTTTGCGATGAGCCGGACCTCACTCACGGAGCGCGAGAACTTGGGGTCGAGCCGTTTACGCGTTTGAACAGCAAAACGTTTTCCGCTTTGTCTGTGGGGCGGCTAAGCGTTGCTTGAAAGGCCCAGTCAGGCAGGTTTACGACTCGGCTCATGCTGGCTTGCTCATCGGCGTCCACCACCAAAAATGGACAGCCCGCCTGAGAGTTGGATGGTTTGAGCGTCAGCCCGCCGTGGTACTGCAGGGCAGCTGCTTGCGCTGCGCTGATGCCGTAAATCTCAACGCAGGCAGATTTGTCTACCAAACTGGCAATTTGCCGAGAAATAGCCCCATAGCTGCGGGCATAGTCCAACAAAGGCAGCCAAAGCGTCATAAGCAGCAGCCAGCACAAAGTGGCGCCGCCTGCTGGCAGCACCAATGATTTCCAGATCGCTGCACGGTGTGCACCGGCCCGCCAGCGTACCAGCCACGCCCACGCCAACGTTGCGGCTAGAGCCACCAGAAAAATAAAAACTGAAAACTCAGGCTCAAACCCGGGGGCAAGCTTGGCCACGTTGGCAGCGGGTTGGCGCGGCACACCGGTTTGCATGGCAATCCACACCACCCAAATGATGACGCTGCAACCGGTAAAAAAGAGCAGCGTGAACCAGTCAATCAGCGAGGCAACGCTGCGCTTGAAAGTTGGCAGTGCAAAAGCAGCAAGCGCAGCCAACGGCGGCAGGCTTAACAGCAAACTTCGATCGGCTGCAGAGGTTGTAAGCGTCGCCAACACGGAAACGCCTGCAAACCACAACGGCAGCGCCACGTGCCGGCTGGCAAGCTGTCCGCGCCAGCGCCACAACGTCCACAGTGCTAAAGGCCAGGCCGGCCAAGCAAACCAGAGCAGCAAGCGCCCGAGTCTTTTCCAGTCGCTCCAGGCAGTTTGCCCCGCAGAGCCCGGCAACTGCAAGCGCCAGCGCCACAGGTCAAGCAGGCTCGCCAACAAGCCAGCCAAAGCAAGGGTGCAGACCAGCAAAAAGGCCCACTGCTGCGACCGCTTGCGCTCTGCGGCGGGGTCTGCGCTGTCACTTCCACGTCCACTCACACCGCCATCTTCACTCTGGCCCCATTTCAAATGCGTCCACTGGACGGCCAAACCTCCAATGCCGAGCAACAGCGCTACGGCTGGGGCGCCACTTAATGTCAACCCGACCAGCCCTACTACCAGGCCAAAAGCGGGGCCAACTATCGACAGGGCTCTGCGGTATTGGCTGGCGGCAAGTGCATAAAACACCAGCGATGTAAAGCCCAGCTGGGCCAATGCCGGGGTGGTTTCGTGAGACAGCTGCGCCAATCCAAGGCAAGCAAGCAAGGCCAGCAAACCGGCATCAGCCATTGCCCGAGCGTAGTCAACCGGTGCCGCTTCGCCACCAAAGGCGAAGGCAACGGGTTGCGCTTGCGGGCTGCGCGCCAAATAGTAAATGGCATACCAGGTTGCCAGAAGTGTCAGTGCCAGCAGCAGCATAAATGGCACGCGGGCTGCGAGTGAAGCATCCAGAAACGGCAGCCCTTTAATGGCAATTGCACCTAGCCAATACGCAATTAGCGAGTCGGCTAGTCCCGTGCTGCCTGGCAGCTGCGGCGCCAGCCAGTTGCCCATACCCGACGCAAGCTCGCGCATAACGCCAAAAGAGGCGATGTCTTCGTTTTTCCAAGGAGCGCGGCCAAAAAACCCCGGCAGTATGTACGCGACACAAAACGCCAGCAACGCGAGCCTGGGCAGGCGGCGAACAGCCGACTGGGCAATAAGGGCAGGGGAAGGTTTGTTCAAGAAAAATAAAAATGAAAGATGGATGTCGACTGCATCAGACGAAAAAAAAGCAGCCTGAAACCAGGCTGCCTTTTGATAACTGAGTCAGAAATTTACGCAGCGGCTTCTGGAGCTGCTTCTTTAGCGGCTGTTTTACCAAAGCGATTGCGGAACTTCTCGACGCGGCCGCCCATGTTGTCAACGGACTTTTGCGTACCGGTGTAAAACGGGTGCGACTCGCTTGAGGTGTCAAGCTTGTACAAAGGCAATTCGCGACCATCGTCCATTTTCACCATTTCTTTGGTGTTAACGCATGAACGGGTAACAAATTTGAAGTTGTTGGACAAGTCCAAAAAACAAACTTCGCGGTAGTTAGGGTGAATGCCGTCTTTCATTTCTCATATCCTTAAAAATCGTTTCGGTAGCCACTCAAAACCGTTTTGAGCACTTTCCGGTAAGCCCTATATTATGCCATTGAATCAATCACTTCTTACCGATTTCTCTTTTCAAGCAGGGGCCACGGAACCGGCTTAGCCGGGCCGTAGGCGCAGCGGCCCCCTCGGGGCTGAAACCTGCGGCTCCGAACCTGCTTGAGCAGGTTTGGACAGGTGACAGAAGCGAAGCCTCTGGCGAGCGGCGGCGTGCAAGGTGCAGTGAGTTACGCGAAGCGAACAACTGTAGGGGCCTACCTCTAGCCACCCCGTCTCATCAGGTCAAAGAACTCGTGGTTATTTTTTGTCGCTTTCATGTTTTTCAGCATCAACTCCATCGACTCGATTTCGTCCATGTTGTACATGAATTGCCTCAAAATGCGCGATTTTTGCAGAATTTCTGGTGCCAGCAGCAGCTCTTCTTTACGCGTACCGCTGCGGTTCAGGTGAATCGCTGGGAACACGCGTTTTTCGTACAAACGGCGATCCAGGTGAATTTCGCAGTTGCCGGTGCCTTTGAACTCTTCAAAAATGACCTCGTCCATGCGGCTACCGGTGTCGACCAGCGCGGTTCCGATGATGGTCAAGCTGCCGCCTTCTTCAATTTTGCGGGCTGCGCCAAAAAAGCGTTTGGGGCGCTGAAGTGCATTGGCGTCCACACCGCCGGTCAGCACCTTGCCTGATGACGGCAATACGTTGTTGTATGCGCGCGCCAGGCGGGTAATGGAGTCAAGCAAAATCACCACGTCCTTGCCCAATTCAACCAAGCGTTTGGCACGCTCAATCACCATTTCAGCAACGTGTACGTGGCGAGCTGCCGGCTCGTCAAAGGTCGATGAAATGACCTCGCCGCGCACGCTGCGCTGCATTTCGGTCACTTCTTCAGGGCGCTCGTCAACCAGCAGCACCATCATGATGACTTCGGGGTAATTGGCGGTAATGGCGTGGGCGATGTGCTGCATCATCACGGTTTTGCCCGACTTGGGCGGCGCTACCAACAGGGCGCGCTGGCCTTTGCCGATAGGCGCAATGATGTCGATGATCCGGCTGGTCAGGTTTTCTTCGCCTTTGATGTCGCGCTCTAATTTGAACTGCTCGCGCGGGAACAGCGGCGTCAAGTTCTCAAACATCACCTTGTGTTTGTTGTCTTCGGGTGCGCCGTCGTAGACCTTGTCTAACTTGATGAGGGCAAAGTAACGCTCGCCGACTTTGGGGGTACGGACTTCGCCTTCAATCATGTCGCCGGTATGCAGATAAAAGCGGCGGATCTGGCTCGGGCTGATGTAGATATCGTCTGTAGAGGCGGTGTAGCTGGAGTCTGGTGCACGCAAGAAGCCAAAGCCGTCGGGCAGCACTTCCAGCACACCGTCGGCAACGTTCTTTTCGCCGGTTTTTGAGCGTTTTTTATTGATGGAAAACATCAGCTCCTTCTTGCGCATGCGGCCTACGTTTTCTATTTCTAGGGC
>JANMWH010000384.1:0-3094 GCA_031393945.1 Polaromonas sp.
TGCCTGCACAATTTTTACCAATGATAACCAAATAAAAACGGCGCTTGCTGTTACACAAAGCGCCGCTTCATTTGAGTCCGCCCAGCGATTACGGACGCTTGGATATCACCTGATCAACCAAGCCATAGTCTTTCGACTCGCTTGCGGATAACCAGTAATCGCGTTCCATATCGCGTGCAATCTTTTCCAGCGGCTGGCCGGTGCGCTCAGATAAGATTTTATTAAGCTGTTCGCGCGTTTTCAAGATTTCGCGAGCTGAAATTTCAATGTCACTGGCCATACCGCGCGCGCCGCCAGACGGCTGGTGAATCATGACGCTGGAGTTTGGCAATGCAAATCGCTTGCCCTTTGCACCAGCCGCCAACAAAAATGAACCCATGCTGGCCGCCATGCCTGTACACAACGTCGAGACGTCAGGCTTGATGAAATTCATCGTGTCGAAAATGGCGAGGCCGGCGCTGACCGAACCGCCAGGCGAGTTGATGTAGAGCGAAATGTCTTTATCGGGATTTTCACTTTCCAGAAACAGTAACTGCGCCACCACCAGGTTGGCCATGTAGTCTTCCACTGGGCCCACCAGAAAAATGACGCGCTCTTTGAGAAGGCGCGAATAGATGTCGTACGACCGCTCGCCACGGCCTGACTGCTCAATGACCATGGGCACAAGACCCAGCGCCTCGGTTTGCAGTGAATCGGAAGCACTGAACGGAGTACTGTCAGATTGGTTTTTGTACATGCTATGACTCCAAAAGTTAAATTGCTGCTGCTAGAGCTTGGTGATTACTACTTTACCCAAAACAAATGGGGCCGGTGCGCCGGAGTTCAATCCACACACCAGCCCCATTGATTTAAAAATCTAAACGCTTCAGTTTTGCGCCATCAGGTCGTCAAATGACATCGATTTCTCGGTTACTTTGGCTTTAGACATGACAAAGTCAGTCACGTTGTTTTCAATCACCACGGCTTCGACTTCTTGCATTCTGCGGTTATCGCTCAGGTACCAGCGAACCACGTCTTGCGGCTTTTCGTAGCTGGCTGCCAGCTCTTCAATATGCGCCTTGAGTTGCTCGGGCTTGGCCTGCAAGCTGTTGCTGCGAACCAGCTCAGCCACTACCAAGCCCAGACGCACCCGCTTTTCAGCCTGCGGGCGAAAGATGTCGTCTGGAATCGGCGCCTTGTCTGCGTCTTTAACGCCGCGCTGCTTCAGGTCTGCCCTGGCCGACTCAACCATGCGGTCAAGCTCAGACTGCACGCTGGCGTTCGGCAGGTCAAGTTCGGCTTTGCCCACCAACGCATCCATCACAGCGTTTTTATTGCGGGCCAACAAACGAAATTTGACTTCGCGCTCGAGATTTTTCTTGATGTCGCTGCGTAGGCCTTCTACCGACGCATCGGCGATGCCCAGCGACTTGGCAAGTGCTTCGTTGACTTCGGGCAAATGGGCAGCCTCTAGTTTTTTAACCGTCACCATGAAGTCTGCTTGTTTACCGGCAACGTCTTTGCCGTGGTAATCGGCAGGAAAGTTCAACGGAAAAGTTTTGCTTTCGCCAGTTTTCATGCCGCGCACGGCTTCTTCAAATTCCTTAAGCATTTGACCGTCACCAATCAAAAACTGAAAGTCTTCAGCCTTGCCGCCAGCAAATGTTTCACCATCAATCTTGCCTTCAAAGTCAATCGTGGCGCGGTCGCTGTCTTGCGCTGCTGCGTCCATGGCGCGCTGCGAGAAGGTGCGGCGCTGTTTGCGCAAAATATCAAGCGTTTTGTCAATCGCGGCATCGCTGACTTCGGCACTGACTTTTTCGATGTCTGCAGTGGACAGATCAGCAATCTTGACTTCGGGGAAAACTTCGAAAATCGCGTCAAAAGTCATTTCACCCTCAGGGGCGCCGTCTTTTTCGCTGATTTTTGGTTGACCAGCAACCCGCAACTTGGCCTCATTGGCAGCAACTGAAAATGCCTCGCCGACTTTGTCATTCATGACTTCGTAATGCACTGAATAACCGTAGCGCTGGCTAACCACATTCATAGGCACCTTACCTGGGCGAAAGCCGTCCATCTTGACAGTACGAGCCAGTTTTTTGAGGCGCGTATTGACCTCAGTCTGAATGATGCCGACGGGCAGGCTCAGCGTAATTTTGCGTTCCAATTTTTCAAGGGTTTCGACGATCACGGCCATGATGCTCTTTCTAAGATCCAAATGTCACACAAATATCAAGATGGTGCGCGGGGCGGGACTCGAACCCGCACAGTATTGCTACCGTCAGGACCTAAACCTGGTGCGTCTACCAATTTCGCCACCCGCGCTAAATACAAAACGGGCGGTGCATTGAGTGCGCCGCCCTGGATTAGATCAACTTTTGATTTTAGCCTGTAAAGAATGCAATCACTTGCTTGCTCAGCGCTTTACGCGAAACCATGCTGCGTACATCGCCGGTAGTGCGAGCAAAGTAAGCGCGGTAGCCACAATCAGCCCGCCCATGATGGCGACGGCCATCGGGCCCCAAAACACGCTGCGCGAAAGCGGGATCATGGCCAGCACCGCAGCGGCAGCAGTCAACACAATTGGCCGGGCACGGCGCACTGCAGATTCAACAATCGCGTCCCACGCGGCCACGCCCCTGGCGCGTTCGTGCTCGATCTGGTCAATCAAAATAACCGAGTTACGCTGAATCATGCCCATCAGCGCAATCACACCGAGTAAAGCAACAAAGCCAAACGGGCGACCCAATAACAGCAGCGCGCCCGCCACGCCGGCAATACCAAGTGGCCCGGTTAAAAACACCAGCATTGCGCGGCTAAAGCTTTGTAGTTGGAGCATCAGCAATGTGAATGTTAAAAACAGCATGATGGGCACGCCTGCGACGATAGACGCTGAACCTTTGCTGCTTTCCTCGACCGCACCAGCCACCTCAACCCGGTAGCCGCCAAAACCCTGCGTTTTCCATTTTTCTTCCAGCGCTTTGAGTTTGGGCGACAGCTCGTTGCTAACTGTGGCGCCTTGCAGGCCTTCAATGATGTCGCTTTGCACGGTGATGGCGTAGTTGCGACCTTCGCGCCACATCACCCCTGGCTCCCAGGCAAACACCGGCTTGGC
>JANMWH010000416.1:0-3359 GCA_031393945.1 Polaromonas sp.
GCGCGCATTCGCCAACCTGCCCATTACCGAACTGGCCGACCGTGCCCATGTCAGCAAGCCGACCGTGGTGCGGTTTTGCCGCAGCGTGGGTTACGACGGCCTGAGCGACTTCAAACTCAAGCTGGCGGGCAGCGTGAGCGAGGGCGTGCCGTTTGTACACCGCAGCGTAGACGTTGACGATAAGACGGCAGACGTGATGGTGAAAGTCATCGACAACACAGTGGCGGCTTTTTTAAAGTACCGCAACGACGCGTCATCATTCGCCATTCAAAAAGCCACCGACGCGCTGGCGGCGGCTGCCGCAAATGGCAAGCGAATCGAGTTTTACGGCGTGGGCAATTCGGGCATCGTGGCGCAAGACGCACAGCACAAGTTTTTTCGCCTGGGTGTCAATACCATTGCCTACAGCGACGGGCATATGCAGGTAATGAGCGCGTCGATGCTGGGCGCGGGCGATTGTTTGATTGTCATTTCAAACTCGGGCCGCACTCGCGACTTGATGGACGCTTGCGACATTGCGCGGAAAAACGGCGCAACTACGATTGTGATTACCGCCAGCGGTTCGCCTCTCGCACATTTGGCTAAAGAAGCCGGGCATATTCATTTGGCAGCTGACCACCCTGAAGGCTACGACCGCTACAGCCCGATGGTGTCGCGCCTGCTGCATTTGATGATTGTGGATATTTTGGCGACTTGCCTGGCGCTGCGCATTGGCGGCAAGCTGCAGCCGCTACTTAAAGAGATGAAAAATAATTTGCGTAGTAAACGGTACGCTTAATTTTTTGTAGCTATTCAGGTTGATGTTGTCTTACTCCCTCCCCTGCCGGGGGAGGGCGGGGGCGGGGGCAAGTGCAGAGCAATTGCCAGTACCGCGCGTGCCCACATCCCAACCTTCCCCCGGAAGGGGAAGGAGTAAAAGGCAGGTTTCAGTTGCGGATTTGGTGCCAAATAAGCCTTAGGCGCAATTATTACGGGCGCGATCAGCTATTATATTAATAGCGTTTACAGCTTAAGCCAACCTTGGTTTTGCTACTGGTACACGTCGCGCCGGTTTCCGATTCTCACTACCAATATGATCAGCCTGCTGTCTTCAATGCTGCTGATCAATCGATAGTCTCCAACGCGGTATTTCCAGAAACTGCCTAGCTTGGCACCAGTCAATGTTTCGCCAATGCTGCGTGGGTCTTCTATCTGCGCAAGCCGATCGTAAAGAAAAGCCAGAATACGGCGCGCTACTTGGGGGTCGAGTTTGTCGAGCTCGCGCTCAGCAGCGCGGTCAAGCTCAATGTTCCAACGCATAGCGCTTCATTACTGTTTCCAGGCTCACGGTTTCGCTTCGCCCGGCCCTGATGTCGATCAGGCGTTGTTCGGCAAGGTACAAATCTTCCAGATCATCAAGTCCGTTAGTTATCAACTCACGCAGGTAATATGCCTTGCTGCGTCCTGTCGTTTGGGCCAATCGATCCAGCCGCTGTTCAGCAGCTGGATCTAGCCTGATTGAGGTTGCCATACAGTTACCTTAATTAAGATGAATTGAATACAGTGAATACATGCGTTCATTGTATCGCCGCTTGATTTAATTTGCTAGCAAGAAGTCATGTGCACCGGACGCACTTCTTGTACAAACTTAAACAGGCGGCTCGCAGCGTTGGGGTTGCGGCAATGAGGATTTACGGCTTACGGCTTACGGCTTAAGGCTTAAGGCTTGCGCAGCGTCAAGGTCACCGGGCCGTACCAGGCTTTGGCCAGGCTGGCGGTGTTGTCGCTGTCGGTCATGATCGACACGCTTACCAAGGCGCCAGGCGCTTCGCCGAAGGCTTTTTCAAAGTCCCGGCGCACGTCGCGTTCGTAGTCCAGCCAACGGTTTAGCTTGGCCGGGCCAGATTCGAGGGGCAACTTGCGAATGCGGTCGGTACGCGGGTTTAGGATGATCGAGTTCGCCTCGCAGGCGTTACACCACACGTACATGAGTGTGGCGTAGGGCAATTCGTCGCCGGTTAGCAGCAAGGCCAGCTCTGAGAGCATGGCGTTTTTATTTGAGAATTTGCTGCGGTCGCCCTCAAACGCCAGCACCACACGCACGGGTGAATCATCAAATTCTTTTACCGCTAAATCAGCATATTGAATCAAGCCCGGCAACTTCCACGAAAACTTGACGCTGCCCAAGTCAGCTGGCTCCACCCGCACCGTGCGGCGCAACATGCTGGCAGACGCTTTCGCCGTGGCCGCCATAGCCGCGCGGCCATCGACCAGCTGGTAGCTGAACTCGCTGGGCTTTTTCCCCGGTAGCCGGTAGGTAGACCACGTGCCAGCACCAGGCGCTTCGCATGACGCCAGAGCCCACGGATTAGCGGCAATCGCGCTTCCGTGAACGCTGGCTGACTGAGGTGTGGCGCAAGCACTTAGCAAGGCGCTGGCGAGCAAAGCCAACGTGGTTTGGCAACGGTTAAAAATTAAGAACTTCATACATACAACACGAGAGCAATTTGCACCAACAAAAAGACGAAGTGACAAATAAAAAAACCGCCCGGCTTTGCAGCAGGGCGGTTTTTATGAGTTTCGATTCAAAGCTGGCCTAAACCAGCCTTAGATCAGAACAGGTGCTGAACGCCGAAGTTCAATGACTGGACCTTAGACGTAGTGTTAGTACCCGAAGCGTTAAACGTAGTCGGGCCAGTGATCGCATTGACCAATCCAGTGTCAGCAGTAGTCTTGTTCTGGCCATAGTTAGCCTGCAACATAGTACGCTTTGACAGTGGGTACTGTGCACCGATCTGGAATGCGCGGGTCTTTGCTTCAACTGCGTTGGAGCTAATGAGCACGTTGTTGTTGATATTAGAACCAGAACCAGTTGTCTTCATGTCGCCGTAAGCAGCGATAAGCGTAGCGGCACCAACCGGCACTTTCACGCCAAAAGTGTACTGACGCGATTTTGAGTTCGCGCCGGCAGCACCAAAAACTGGATTCTGCGTATTCGAATTGGCTGTAGGAGCCAAGCTTGCTAAACCATTGGTGCCAGGAACGCCAAGAGTTACTGAAGAACCGCTAGTCACATTCTTGCGGTTAACATAACTGAAGAAAGGCTGAGCAACACCGAAATTGTACGAAGCGCTCAGGGCGTAATCCGTTATTTTGGCATCACCAGAAGTTGCGTTGTTCAGTAAACCCGCTTCATTGTTGTTAAACGCAGTAGTGTTGCTTTGACGATTGAAGCCGAAACCAACGTAAATTGGACCATTAGCGTAAGCGATTGACAAGTCAATACCAGATTTGTTCTTCGGATTTGCAACTGTTCCGTCAGTTGTGTCTGGCACCAAACCAGCAGCGACTGAAGTGGCTGCGGAATTGCTTTCAGGTGC
>JANMWH010000432.1:0-2887 GCA_031393945.1 Polaromonas sp.
GCCTGCGCAAAGGTGGCCCGTCATGGAGCAAGGCTGAAAAAGCTGGCCTGTCTGTGCATGAAGTCAATGACGCTGTTAAAGCCGCTGACGTGGTGATGATTTTGCTGCCTGATGAAGACATTGCCGGCGTGTACAAAAATAATGTCGAACCCCACGCCCGGCAAGGCGCGTCTCTGGTGTTCGCCCACGGCTTTAACGTGCATTACAACCAGGTCGTGCCGCGTGCTGACCTGGACGTGTGGATGGTCGCGCCCAAGGCCCCGGGCCACACGGTGCGCAACACCTACACGCAAGGTGGCGGCGTCCCGCACCTAGTGGCAGTGCATCAGGACAAGTCAGGCAAAGCGCGTGACATGGCCCTGAGCTACGCCATGGCCAACGGTGGCGGCAAGGCCGGCATCATTGAAACCAACTTCAAGGAAGAAACCGAAACCGACCTGTTCGGCGAGCAGGCCGTGCTGTGCGGCGGTGCGGTTGAATTGATCAAGATGGGTTACGAGACATTGGTCGAAGCCGGTTATGCGCCCGAGATGGCCTACTTCGAGTGCCTGCACGAACTCAAGCTGATCGTCGACATGATTTATGAAGGCGGCATTGCCAACATGAATTACTCGATCAGCAACAACGCTGAATACGGCGAGTACGTGACCGGCCCAGAAATCATCAACGAACAATCTCGCGTAGCCATGCGCAACGCACTCAAGCGCATTCAAAGCGGTGAATACGCCAAGATGTTCATCAGCGAAGGCCGCACCAACTACCCAAGCATGACCGCACGCCGCCGCTTGACAGCTGAGCATTCAATTGAAAAAGTCGGCAGCCAGCTGCGCGCCATGATGCCCTGGATTGCTAAAAACAAGCTGGTTGACCAAACCCGCAACTAAGTACATCGATATTCAGGTTTTGTCCTGCAAAAAGCCGCGCAACTGCCTTGCGCGGCTTTTTGTTTTTTGAGCGCAATCTCATGGCGCGCTGGGTTTGTTATTCTGAGCGGTAGTTAAAGGAGTATTTATATGCACGATGGTGAGCAACCTTCAGTGTTAGACCCCGACACCCCGTCTGACGTAGTGGTACGAAAACGCCGCAAGGGCATTTACATTTTGCCCAATCTGTTCACACTAGCTGGGCTGTTTGGCGGTTTTTACGCCATTGTGATGGCGATGGACGGGCGCTTTGACCAAGCGGCCATCGGTGTCTTCAGCGCCATGATTTTGGACAGCCTGGACGGCCGCATTGCCCGCATGACCAATACGCAAAGCGCGTTTGGCGAGCAGATGGATTCACTGTCTGACATGGTGTCTTTTGGCGCCGCACCAGCGTTGATTGCTTATGTGTGGGGCTTGAGCACACTGGGCCGCTGGGGTTGGGTGGCTGCCTTTGTGTACTGCGCATGTGCTGCGCTGCGGCTGGCGCGCTTTAACGTGAACACGGCTGTCGTTGACAAGCGGTTTTTTCAAGGCTTGCCATCGCCCGCAGCCGCCGCCTTGGTCGCGGGATTTATCTGGCTGCTCAACGACGGTGACTTTAGCGGTACCGACATGCTAGACGCAGGCTTGTTCAACATCAGTCTGCCTTGGCTGATGTTTGCGTTAACACTGTACTCAGGCCTCACCATGGTGACCAACGTGCCGTTTTACAGCTTCAAAGACATTCAAATGAAAAAGAGCGTGCCGTTTGCCGTGATTGTGTTGATAGCACTTGGCATTGGCGTGGTCGGGCTTCACCCACCGATTGTGGTGTTTGCATTTTTTATCGCTTACGGCTTGTCGGGCTATGCGGTTTACGCGTGGCGCAAAGCCAAAGGCGAGCAGACCAGCGTTATTGCCACCTCGCTTGATGAGCCCGAAGAGCGCGGGCTGCACAAATAGTCTGTGCTATATTGCGACCTATGAACCGAATTTGCCTAGCACTGCTACTAATTTTGCCCAACGGGCCGAGTCAGTAGCGCGCGAGCACATCTGATTAAACGGCCCGTTGCTACCAGCAGCGGGCCGTTTTTGTTTGTGCTGTGGGTTTTTACTTTAAGTGGTATTTTTTAAGAAAAATAGTGTTCTAGCCCAAAAAATAAGGGCGCAAGCAGCTATCAAATCAGGACTGACTAAGGAGCTATGACATGACCGACAAACTCATCATTTTCGACACCACCTTGCGTGACGGCGAGCAATCGCCCGGCGCCTCGATGACGCGCGACGAAAAGCTGCGCATCGCGCGCCAGCTTGAACGCCTGAAAGTTGACGTGATTGAAGCTGGTTTTGCCGCCAGCTCAAACGGCGATTTTGAATGCGTAAAGGCGATTGCTGAAGTCATCAAAGATTCAACGGTGTGTTCATTGGCACGCGCCAACGACCGCGACATTGCGCGCGCTGCCGAGGCGCTCAAGCCCGCCAAGTCTGGCCGCCTGCATTTGTTTTTGGCGACTAGCGCTTTGCACATGGAAAAAAAGCTGCGCATGACGCCTGACCAGGTCTTTGAACAGTCCAAATTGGCCACTCGTTTTGCCCGCAACTTAATGGACGACATTGAGTTCAGCCCCGAAGACGGCTACCGCTCAGACCCCGACTTTTTGTGTCGTGTTCTTGAGGCTGTGATCAACGAAGGCGCCACCACCATTAACGTGCCCGACACGGTGGGTTACGCCATTCCTGAGCTGTATGGCAACTTCATTAAAAACTTGCGTGAACGCATTCCCAACAGCGACAAAGCCGTGTGGTCTGTGCATTGCCACAACGACCTGGGCATGGCGGTAGCTAACTCATTGGCGGGCGTGATGCTGGGCGGCGCGCGGCAGGTGGAATGCACCATCAACGGCTTGGGCGAGCGCGCAGGCAATTGCAGTCTTGAAGAAATTGTCATGGCGGTCAAAACGCGCAAAGACTATTTCAATCTT
>JANMWH010000436.1:0-1568 GCA_031393945.1 Polaromonas sp.
ATCGCGTGGTACAAAAATACCGTGTGAATCGCCTCGCGCACCGGGTCGTTGCCGCGAAAGCTAAAGCTCACATTACTCACGCCGCCTGACACCTTGGCGCCCGGCAAGTTGTCTTTTATCCAGCGCGTAGCGTTGATGAAATCGACCGCGTAGTTGTTGTGCTCTTCAATGCCGGTGGCAATGGCAAAAATGTTGGGGTCAAAAATAATGTCTTCGGGCGGAAAGCCCAGCTCGTCAACCAGCACCCGGTAAGCGCGCTCGCAAACTTCAACCTTGCGCTCGTAGGTGTCGGCCTGGCCTTTTTCGTCAAACGCCATCACCACCGCCGCTGCGCCGTAACGCTTAAGCAACTTGGCTTGCTGCTTGAAGAGCTCAACGCCTTCTTTCATTGAGATCGAATTGACGATGCCCTTGCCCTGAATGCAGCGCAGCCCGGCTTCAATCACGCTCCATTTGGAGCTGTCAATCATGATGGGCACGCGTGAAATGTCGGGCTCGCTGGCGATCAGGTTCAAAAAGCGCACCATGGCGGCTTGGCTGTCCAGCATGGCCTCGTCCATGTTGATGTCGATGATTTGCGCGCCGTTTTCTACCTGCTGACGCGCCACGGCCAGCGCTGCTTCGAAGTCGCCATTCAGAATCATGCGGGCAAAAGCTTTAGAGCCGGTGACATTGGTGCGCTCGCCAATATTGACGAACAGGCTGCCCGTGCCGATGTTGACGGGCTCAAGGCCCGATAACTTCATTGCCGGTACGCTGCTGACGACAGCACGTGAATCGGACTGAATACTTTTCGCAGGGATATTTTTGACGGGCATGCAACTCACCTTGGTAGCAGAAGGCGAGCGTCGTTGCAACCGGTGCTGGGCAGTTGGGCACACGTCACTCAAGCCTCGCAGGGTTTAGCCCCTGTTGCAACGCTCCTTGAGTTACTATTATTTTAGACGCAACATGAAAAATGCGCTTTCGCACCTGCACCCTAAGACCCCAATCGAATAAAAACAATCATGCTCGACAAATTATTTGGTGCCCGAAAACCGGCAATCGGCGTGGCACCCGAGTTAATGAACTCGAAAGAGCGGATGCGGGCTATTGAAGGCTCCAGCACTGCCGAGCTGGCCGCCGTGCTGCTGATTGCACCCACGGCGTTGATGCAGCTGTCTGCAGACGACGCGCTGGTGGTGGTCAGCTACATGATGCCCATGAAAATTCCGATGGGCACGATGTTTATCAAGGAAGGCGACGAGACCGACACCGGCTACATGCTGTTGCTGCTTGAAGGCGAAGTCACAGTGGAGAACATCGTGGTCAGCCGCACAACGCCTGTCACAGTAACGGTTTTAGGGCCGGGAAGCCTGATAGGTGAAATGGGACTGGTCGACGGCCAGGCGCGCCAAGCGTCGTGCACCGCCAGCATGGACTCGCGCTGCGCAGTGTTGTCACGCGAAGCGCTTGAAAAACTTAGCGAAGAAGATCCCCGCACCGCAGCCAAGCTAATGCTGGCGGTGTCACTGCGGATTGCCGAGCGGCTGCGCGACACCGCCGACAAGCTCAAGATGTACAGCCAG
>JANMWH010000445.1:0-11868 GCA_031393945.1 Polaromonas sp.
AGAGGCCCATGGCATCTAAATCGTCTTTGTCCCATTGAATGATGCGGCGCGCCTCCATCGTGGCGGGTTGAATCGGCACCAGCCGCGTGAGCTTGGTTTGCGTAAGCACAAAGCCGCCCACGTGCTGGCCCAAGTGGCGCGGAAAGCCGAGCAACTGCACCGTCAAGTCCAGCCACTGCAGCACGGGGCCTGCGTCTTTGGCGTCGCTGATATTGGCCTCCTTTAACCTCTGAGCCAGCAGGCCGTTTTTGTCGAACCAGAAGTTTTCTTTGGCGAATTGCTCAATCATCTCCGGTGCAATGCCGAGTGCCTTGCCCACATCCCGAATCGCGCTGCGGGGCCGGTAGGTGGTAACGGTGGCGGCAATCGCTGCGTGCTCGTGACCGTATTTGGCGTAGATGTATTGAATGACTTCTTCGCGCCGCTGGTGTTCAAAGTCCACATCAATATCGGGCGGCTCTTTGCGTTCACGGCTGATGAAACGCTCAAACAGCAATTGGCTTTCGGCCGGGTCAACCGCCGTGATGGCCAGGCAGTAGCACACGGCTGAATTGGCAGCCGAGCCGCGGCCCTGGCACAAAATGTGGTTGTCGATGGCGAACTTCACAATGTCGTGCACGGTGATGAAGTACATGGCGTAGCCGAGCTCGTCAATGAGTGCCAGTTCATGCGCGACTTGTGCTGCAATTTTTTCAGGCAGACCTTGCGGATAGCGTTGTTGCGCGCCCGCTTTGGTCAAGCGACGCAGGCAGTCCATCGGCGATTCTTCGCGCCGGACCGCGCCTTGCGGGTAGCGGTACAAATCGCGTATTTCGTCTAAATTAAACGTGCAGCGGCGGGCAACAGCGAGTGTGGCGGCCAGCAGCTCGGGCGGGTACAAGCTGGCCAGGCGCATGCGCGGGCGCAGGTGCGCTTCGGCGTTGGGCGCTAACGCAAAGCCGCAGTCGTGTACGGTGCAATTCATGCCGACGGCGGTGATCACATCGTGCAACGGCTTGCGGGAGCGCACATGCATCAGCACCGCGCCTGCAGCGACCAGCGGCACGCCGGTTTGCTGGCTTAGGGCTTGCAGTTGCTGCAAACGCAGCGCGTCATCGAGGCTTTGCAGCAGTTCGACGGCAATCCATAAATTGAGTGACTGATGAGCTTGGTTTGTTTTACTCCCTCCCCTTGCGGGGGAGGTTGGGGTGGGGGCAAGTGCAGAAATGGTGCTTGCATCGCGCATGCCCCCATCCCCCCTCACGTGCTGTCGCCAGAGGCGACTGCTCTTTGGCCTGTCCAAGTCCGCATTGGCGGACTTAGAGCCGCAGGCCACAGCCCCGAAAGGGGAAGGAGTAAGAAATGACTGGCCAGCTGAAAAATCTATATTAAATAGGTCTCTAGCCCAATCGACATGGGCGCGAGCAGCTTCTGTATTAATAGCGCCTTGCGGCAAGCAAAAGATAACTTCACAGTGCTGGAGAATGGAAAAGTCAGACTCTGCCGTGACCCGGTAGCTGCCCTTTTCAATTGCATCACCATCGGCTTTGGCCTGGGTAATGAACTCGCAAAGATTGCCCCAACCTTCAGCGTTGTGCGGCAACACCACCAGACGAAAAGGATCGGCACACTGCACCAAAAACTCAGCGCCCGGCAGCAATTGGAGGCCGTGCTTTTTAGCCTCGCCATGGGCGCGCACCACACCTGCGACCGAGCATTCGTCGGTAATGGCAATCGCGCTGTAGCCCAGCGCAGCGGCGCGCTCGACCAGCTCTTCAGCATGCGACGCGCCGCGCTGAAAGCTGAAGTTACTTAAAGCGTGGAGCTCTGCGTAGGCGGGCAAGGTCATGCGAAGACCCCTTGTAAGTACCACTCGCGTTGAACCTGATCGCGCTCACTAATTGCCAAACGCTCGCTGTAAATCCACAGCAGCACGCCCTGGCTGCTGCGGTAAATAAAGTAGTCGCGCAGTGCGGGCGCTATATCGGCTTGGTCGGCGAGCAACCAGCCGGTGGCTTCCAGACGCTGCGGCCCGGCCAGCTTGACGAGTGCGCCCTGATGCAGCGGCGCGCCTGCTTTGCTGGCGAGCTTTAACGGCTGGCGCAGTAGCCAGGTGGGGTACAAAGCATCGGTTTTAAGCACTTTTTCAGTATCTTTTATACCTTTTGATGAGTAAATACGGGCGCGAGCAGCTCCTGATTTAGTAGCAATTGTCTCTGCCTCGGCACCTGTCTCTACGCTTACCCAGCGCTGCATGGCCTCGGGCCGGTGGTCAGCTTGCGGTTGCCACACCTCGACGCTGGCGGGGCCCAGCCGCGCGCTCAAGCGCTCAATGAACTGCGTGCTGCTAACGCCCTGCTGCTTGGGCTCGATCAGCAAGCTGGCGGTAGCGGCTGCGGCATCTCGCAGGCTCACGGTTTCAAGCGACGCCAGCGTGATGCTGTGTACGGGCGCGCCCAACACCACCTGATTTAAGCGCTCACTAATCAACCGCGCCACGTGCCGCAGGTCTTGCGCGGGCTGGGCGGTGCGCACCAGTAGCTCGCCGGTTGGCGGCACGTCACGGCGCTTGTCTAAATGCCACACCAGCTTGAGCGCGCACAGCCCGCTTTGCCGGCCCAGCAGCCAGGCGTGCAGTTGCACCAGCAGCGCGTTAACGCCGGCCATCAACGCGGGCGTGTGGATGACCAGCGCATCGAGTTCGATTTTTTGCTCAAACTGCTCAGGCAGCACGCGCCACACATAAGCCTCGGGCAGCGCGCCCCGGGCTTGGTCTAACGCGGCCAGCAGCGGTGCGCCAAAACGCCGGGCCACGCCGTCACGCGGCAGCGCCAACAAGTCGCCCCAAGTGCGGCAGCCGGTGCGCTCAAGTACGGCCAAGTGCGGGTGCGTGGCGGCTAGTGTGTGCATGGGCATGTCGGCCACGCGGGCGGGGAGTTTTTGGCCTGAACGAGCCAAGCTCAAGCGCCCAATTGCTATTAAAGATGTAGCTGCTTGCGCCCGTATTATTTGAGCTAAGAGGCTGTTTTGCTTAAAAAAAGCATGTAAATTAGCCTCTAGCAGCGCTGCCAGCTTGTGCAGCCCGCCAAACAGGCGCAAGCTGCCTGAGACCTCTAACACCACCGCGTTGCCGCACAGCGCCACGCGCGGTGTGAAGCTGAGCGAGATGGCGCAGATGGCTTGTTGGGCTGCCTCAAGATTAGTAACCCGAGGCGCGACCGCCCCGCCCACGCCGCCAGGCACAGCCTCGTCCGCGCTGGCCATAGGCTCAATGCTGCAAGCTTGCAGTGCGATCCAGCGCATGAAGCGGCTTTCTTAAAATTTCTGACATGTCAAACGAAGTAGCAAACAACGATGGCTGGCGTTCTGGCTCCCGTTCAGGCTCATGCTGATGAACACGCTCGCCACTAGCGGCCAGCAGCGCGGCCAGCCGGGGCGGGCGGGTGTCAATCAACACCGGCGCAGCCAGAGTCGGGCCGCGGCGCTTGAACACGTCAATTCGCAGGTTGTGCCCTGCCGCACTTAGCCCTTGAGATTGCGCCATGCCCGCCAGTTTCAGGCGCAACGGCGCGGGAGACGAGTCGTGCTGCGCCTGCAATGGCCTGAAGACAAACAGCAGCTTGTCAGCGCTGAGCGCCGCAATTTGCAAGCGCCGCAAATGCGCGCCCCGGGCATCGGGCAGCCAGGCCAGCACTGCGCCTACGTCGGCGCATTGCAGCGCTTCACGCGTGGCCCACAACATGGCGGGGCTGTCGTTTTTAGGCTGGATGTTCAGCACCCGCTGCATATTGAGCTGGCGCGCGCCCAATGCCGGGCCAAACGGGCAATACGGCGCGCCGACCAGCACCACCAACGCGCCGGGGCTGGCTGCTTGCAGCGTGCCAAGCGCAGGCGCAACCAAACCCCATTCGTGCTGGCCCGGTTGGGCCTGCAGCACCTCGGTCATGGCACCACACGGCCAGCCGCCGCCGGGCAGCACATGGCTGAGTGCGTCGTAACCCGTGCTGATGGTTTGCACGCAGGCAGTGGCCAGCGAGCCTGCGCGCCAGACGTGGTTAATACCGATCAGATCAGTCAGGTCAATGGTTTTGGGCAGCGTGGTCACACTAAAAATGGATTGAAAATGCGTTTAAAATACTGTATTTACGTACAGTAGTTTGCCTGACTTTTCAACTTTAGCAAGCGCGTTTTGCAACTCTGTTCAAAGCCGCAAGCAGCCGATATTTGGCGCTATCTTTTTAAAAATTCATTCCACTACTCAACCGCCACATCAATACGCTACCCACTCATATCTTCAATTTTTACAGCTAACGAAACGTACATCATGTAAAATATATATGTACATGAAAGATTTTTATGTCTATTTCAATTGCCCAATCTCGCCAGCAGCTGTCTTTTTTGATTCAAGCAGCTCAGAGCGCACCGCAAGTCATCACCAAGCGCAACACGCCTGTGGCTGTGTTGGTGTCTGCCGACTACTTCAAACGTACTGAGTCGGTTGCCCTTGGCGCAGACGATTTTTATAGCAAATTAATGACATTGCGCCAGGCCCATCCGCCGCTTGATGACGTTGGCATACCCGGCGCAACTGAAGCTTCAGCCGGGGCTCACGCCGCTGCCTGGATACGAAGCAACAGCTTTGCGGACAACGAATAAACAAGATGGCGCAAACTGTTTATCTAGCCGACACAAACGTGGTCAGCGAACTGGTGAAAAAATCCCCAAGTGCGCTGGTCATGCAGTGGCTGCAGTCAATTGAGCTGCTGGCCATATCAGCCGTGACGATTGAAGAAGCGCATTTTGGTTTTGCCTGGCAGCCCAACACGCGCAAACTCAATTTATTCAATGCCGTGGTGCAAAACCTGCACGCGGTTTACCCCATCACTGAGGCGATTGCACAGCGCGCTGGCGTGCTGCGTGGTCAGTTTCAAGCGCAAGGCATCATTCGCGCGGCACCTGGCATGCTGATTGCGGCCACCGCACAGGAGCACCAGCTGATCATCGCCACCCGCAATACGCGTGATTTTGTGGGTTGCGGGGTACAGGTTTTGAATCCGTTTGACGTTGTGGCTTAGCGAGCGAGCGAATGAAGCCTGGGCAACAGAAGGCGCCTCGCGAAGATTTTTTAACTCAGATTTAAAGCATGATTCAAGGCCTATTTCAAAGCATGTTTCAGCAGCAAGATTTGTTGGGTAACAACGGTGACGTACTAGCCCTCGCCCCCGGCGTGTGCTTGCTGCCGCGCGCAGCCAATAGCCGAGCGCTGCTGGCTGAAATAGCCAAAGTTGCCGACGCCGCGCCTTTTCGCCACATGGCAGTGGGCGGCGGCAAAGCCATGTCAGTGGCCATGACCAATTGCGGCGACATGGGCTGGACCAGCGCCAACGGCTACCTTTACACCCGCTGCGACCCCCAAACCGATAGGCCCTGGCCAGCCATGCCCGCGACCTTCAAACACCTGGCCAGCAGCTGCGCGCTGCGCTGCGGCTTCGCGGGTTTTGAGCCCGACGCCTGCTTGGTCAACCGCTACGAAGGGTCCGCCCACATGGGGCTGCACCAAGACCGTGACGAGCGCGACTTCAGCCAGCCTATCGTGTCGGTATCGCTCGGTGCCAGCGCTACTTTTTTGCTTGGCGGCAACCAGCGCAAAGGCAAAGTTCAGACCCTTTTACTCAGAGATGGTGACGTGCTGGTTTGGGGGGGCGAAGCGCGATTGCGGTTTCACGGTGTGCGCTCGCCTGACGCCGATGCCAGCGGGCAGGTGCCGCTGCGTTTTAATTTGACTTTTCGCAAGGCGGGGTAAGCAGCGCATTGTTTACGAACCGGCCAGCAGCTTGCCCAGATAATCAACCCTATGAACCCCCTGCTTTCCAAACTGCAACCCTACCCTTTCGAGCGGCTTCGCCTGCTGCACGCAGCCATCACGCCCAACCCGGCTTACAAGCCCATCAGCCTGGGCATGGGCGAGCCGCGCCATGCAACACCGCAGCTGATTAAAGACGCAATAACCAACAATTTGGCTGGGCTGGCCAGCTACCCCGGCACGTTGGGTGAACCCAAGTTGCGCCAAACCATTAGCGACTGGCTGCAGCGCCGATATGACTTGAAGGTGGATGCCGCCACGCAAATACTGCCCGTCAATGGCTCGCGTGAGGCGCTGTTTGCGCTGGCGCAGACAGTAATTGACCCGACCAAGCCGGGTGCGATTGTTCGCGCCGACAGGCCGCCTTTAGGCGGGACAGCCCCCTCGGGGGGCCGAGAGCCACACGAAGTGGCGAACGTGGGGGCACCCGTAGTGGTGTGCCCGAATCCGTTTTATCAAATATACGAAGGCGCGGCTTTGCTTGCAGGCGCGGCTATTCACTTTGTACCCAGCGACGCAGCACGCAACTTTGCGGTTGACTATTCAGGCGTGCTAGATGCGGTGTGGGCCAAAACCCAGTTGCTTTTTGTCTGCTCTCCGGGCAACCCGGCGGGCGCGGTGATGACATTGGCTGAATGGAAGATGTTGTTTGACTTAAGCGACCGTCACGGCTTTGTAATTGCGTCGGACGAGTGCTACAGCGAGATTTATTTCAGAGACGAGCCGCCGCTGGGCGGGCTGCAGGCTGCGGCGCTGCTAGGCCGCACCGATTTTAAAAACTTGATCGCCATGACCAGCTTGTCCAAGCGCAGCAATGTGCCTGGCCTGCGCAGCGGTTTTGTGGCGGGCGATGCGGCACTCATTAAGCCGTTTTTGCTGTACCGCACCTACCACGGCAGCGCCATGAGCCCGGTCGTGCAAGCGGCCAGTGCAGCGGCGTGGTCTGATGAAGCGCATGTGCAAGACAACCGCGCCAAATACCGTGACAAATTTGCTCAGGTTACGCCCCTGCTGGCCGCTGTGATGGACGTTGCGCTGCCCGACGCCGGGTTTTATTTATGGGCCAGCGTGCCTGCGGCTTTTGAAGGCGACGACGAAGCCTTTTCAAGCGAGCTATTCGCTGCCTACAATGTGGTGGTTTTGCCAGGTAGTTACTTGGCGCGCGAAGCGCAAGGTCACAACCCAGGCAAGGGAAGAATCCGCATGGCCCTGGTGGCTGAAACTGCCGAATGCGTTGAAGCCGCACAAAGAATTGTTCAATTTATCCAATCCAAATAATCCAAGCAATCCAAGTAATCCAAACTCAAAGCACATGAACTCAGACAACACCAAGTTAGAAGCCATCATCAACGCAGCCTGGGAAGATCGCGCCAATTTGGCCATTGCCACCGCCCCCAAAGACATTTTGGAAGCTATTGAAAGCACGATTGCCCAGCTTAACGGTGGCCACATTCGCGTGGCTACCCGTCAAGGCGTTGGCCAATGGACGGTGCATCAGTGGATTAAAAAAGCCGTGCTGCTTAGCTTTCGCTTAACCGACAACGCCGTGATGCGTGCGGGCGACCTGGGCTTTTTCGACAAAGTTAAAACCAAGTTCAGCAACCTCGACGACACGCAAATGCGAGTTGCCGGTGTGCGCGTAGTGCCGCCCGCCGTGGCCCGGCGCGGCAGCTACATCGCCAAGGGCGCGATTTTGATGCCGAGTTACGTCAACATTGGCGCGTATGTTGACGAAGGCACGATGGTCGACACCTGGGCCGCAGTAGGCTCGTGTGCGCAGATTGGCAAAAACGTGCATTTGTCTGGCGGCGTAGGCATTGGCGGCGTGCTGGAGCCCATGCAGGCCAACCCCACCATTATTGAAGACAACTGCTTTATAGGCGCCCGCTCAGAGGTGGTTGAGGGCGTGATTGTTGAAGAAAACTCAGTGCTGTCGATGGGCGTGTACATCGGCCAAAGCACCCCCATTTATGACCGCGAATTGGACACAGTGAGCTACGGCCGCGTGCCGGCTGGCTCGGTGGTGGTGTCTGGCAACATGCCTAAAGCGGGCGGCAAATATTCGTTGTACTGCGCTGTAATTGTGAAAAAAGTAGATGCTAAAACACGAGCTACAACGAGTTTGAATGACTTGCTGCGCGATTGAAAACCGTGCGGCGGTTTGGTTTATCTGACTATTGAAACGGGCTAAAAATGAGCACCATGCAAAAGATTTTGCAACTGATGGCAGACAAAAAAGCGTCAGATGTTTACTTGTCGGCGCATTCGCCGGCGCTGATCAAAATCAATGGCCAGGCAGTGCCCATCAACAACCAGGTTCTACCGGCCGAGGCACCGATTACGCTGTTGTCTGAAGTCTTGCCGCCCGAGCGCATTGAAGAGCTTCGGGAAATGGGCGAACTGAACATGGCGCTACCCATTGCCGGCGTGGGGAATTTTCGTATTAGTGGCTTCAAGCAGCGCGGCAGTTTTGCTTTTGTAATTCGGTTTATTCCCGTCGACATTCCGCCACTTGACAGCCTGAACGTGCCACCAATTTTGGCTGATCTGATCATGGAAAAGCGCGGCCTGCTGCTGATGGTGGGTGCCACTGGCGCAGGCAAAAGCACCACGCTGGCGGCCATGCTGGACCACCGCAATGAAACCACACTCGGTCATATTTTGACGATTGAAGACCCGGTTGAGTTTTTGTTCACCAACAAAAAGTCAGTGGTGAACCAGCGCGAGGTTGGCAACGACACGCAGTCGCTGCAAATTGCGCTAAAAAACGCGTTGCGCCAAGCGCCAGACGTGATCATGATTGGTGAAATTCGTGACCGTGAAACCATGTCGGCAGCTATTGCTTATGCCCAGTCTGGCCACCTGTGCTTGGCTACCATGCACGCCAACAACAGCTACCAGGCATTGAACCGCATTTTGAGTTTTTACCCGGTTGAAGTGCGCAGCACCATGCTGGGCGACTTGGCGGCCGCCATGCGGGCCATCGTTTCGCAGCGGCTGCTGCGCTCGGTTACCGGCAACCGCACCCCAGCCGTTGAGGTCATGCTCAACACCAAGCTGATTGCTGAGCTGATCGAAAGAGGCGACTTTTCAGGCGTGAAAGAAGCCATGGAAAAGTCCATGGCGGAAGGCTCGCAAACTTTTGAGCAAGACATTGCGCAAATGATTGCAGAAGGCACCGTTACCCGCAAAGAGGGCATTGCCAACGCCGACTCGCCAACCAACTTGATGTGGCGCCTTGAAAACGACTTTCATGTCGCGTCAAAAGCCGCTAACGAGCCCGCAGACGAGCACGATGACATCGCCTCGTTTACCGAAATTTCTTTGGACATACACGCCGAGAAAAGTTCTAAGTTCGGCACCACTGGGTTTTCGGTGCTTTGAGCTTGTGCGCACTGCAACCGGTACCGTTTGCCATTGACTGTCATTGAGCTGATCGAAAACGCCGCTGCCCAGCTTGAAGCCGCGGGCTTAAGTCTGGCCAACGGCTTTGGCCAAGGCACGCTTAACGCGTTTGATGAGGCGGCATGGTTGGTGCTGTGGCGACTGAATTTGCCATTAAATGACCTCGATTTAGTGGCAAATAAACCTGTAGCCCAAGAAAATCAGGCGCGGGTAGCTACTCTTTTAGGAGCGCGCATAACCACTCGCCAGCCGCTGGCGTATTTGACCAATGAAGCCTGGCTGCAGGGTGTGCCGTTTTATGTCGATGAGCGGGTGATCATTCCGCGCTCTTTCATCGCCGAACTCATCGTTGACGAGAGCATTGACCCGTGGCTGGTTGAGCCGAGCGCCGCGCCGGGCCGCCCCAAGCAAGCGAGCACCCCCTCGGGGGGCAGCGCAGCACATGAAGTGGCAAGCGTGGGGGCTCGACCTTTTCGCGTGCTCGACCTGTGCACGGGCAATGGCAGCCTGGCCGTGTTGGCCGCCATGGCTTATCCCGATGTGGAAATTGACGCGGCCGACATTAGCGCTGATGCGCTTGCCGTGGCGCGTATCAATGTTGACAAGCATGGTTTGGCAGATCGCATCACGCTGATCGAGTCTGACGGCTTGGCTGCCTGCGGGGGCAACAAAACCGGTGGCTACGACCTGATTTTGTGCAACCCGCCGTACGTAAATGCCGCCACCATGGCCGCTTTGCCGGCTGAATTCAAGGCCGAACCTGCGCTGGCTCTTGATGGCAATATTTCCAGCGGCTCAGACGGCATGGACTTTATTCGGCAGGTCTTTCTAACAATTGCCGCGCACATGAGCGAAAATGCTGTGCTGGTGCTGGAAATAGGCAACGAGCGCGACAATTTTGAACGCGCATTTCCATCGTTAGAACCGTTGTGGTTCGAGACAAGCGGTGGTCCAGACCAGGTGTTGTTGCTGACCCGGCAGCAACTGCAATAAATTCTGATTCGCGTTTTTTCCGGACGCCAGCTTGCGTCCCTTTTCTTGATTAGTTGAACAATGATTACCCTTAAAAATGTGGTGCTGCGTCGCGGCGCCAAAGTGATTCTTGACAGCGCGTCTGTCACCCTGAACCCGGGCGAAAACATTGGCCTGGTGGGGCGCAATGGCGCGGGCAAGTCGTCGCTGTTTGCCATGCTCAATGGCACGCTGCACGAAGACGGTGGAGAATTTTTCATCCCCTCCCAGTGGCGCATGGCGCAGGTTGCGCAGGACATGCCCGAAACCGAGCAAAGCGCCACCAGCTACGTGATTGAAGGCGACGTGGTGCTGCTAGCAGCCCAATCAGAAGTTACTGATTCCGAAGCCAGCGGCGACGGCGACCGCATGGCCCACGCCTACATGGAGCTGTACGATGCGGGCGCGCACGATGCCGAAGCGCGGGCGCAAGCACTCATTTTGGGCTTGGGTTTCAAGGTGTCAGAGCTGAACAACCCGGTCAACAGCTTTTCAGGCGGCTGGCGCATGCGGCTGCAACTGGCGCGGGCGCTCATGTGCCCGTCAGACTTGTTGCTGCTTGACGAGCCCACCAACCACCTGGATTTGGACGCGCTGGTCTGGCTGGAAGCCTGGTTAAAACGCTACCAGGGCACGATGCTCGTCATCAGCCATGACCGTGAGTTTTTAGATGCGGTGACCGACGTGACAGTTCATATCGAAAGCGCCAAGCTGACACGCTACGGCGGCAATTACAGCAAGTTTGAAGACCTGCGAGCCGAGCAAATGGCGCTGCAGCAAGGCGCGTATTCCAAGCAGCAAGACAAAATTGCGCACCTGCAAAAGTTTATCGCCCGATTTAAAGCAAAAGCAAGCAAAGCCAAACAGGCACAAAGCCGAGTCAAGGCACTTGACCGCATGGAAAAAATCGCCCCGCTGCTGGCCGAGGCTGACTTTACGTTTGAATTCAAAGAGCCCGCCAACTTGCCCAACCCGATGCTGTCGATGCAAAACGCATTTTTCGGCTATCCCGCGCCTGATGATGCGCCAGAAGGCACGCCGCCCACAGTCATCGTGCAAAACGTCAGCAAATCGGTGCTGGCTGGTCAGCGCATCGGTATTTTGGGGGCCAACGGGCAAGGCAAATCAACGCTGGTAAAAACCGTCGCGCGCGCCCTCGCCCCTATCGCTGGCGACATGACTGAAGGCAAAGGCCTGAACATCGGCTACTTTGCCCAGCAAGAACTTGACGTGCTGCACCTGAATGACAACCCGCTGGAGCACATGATCCGGCTGGTCAAAGAAGTGACTGCCGCAGGCAAAATCGGCAATCAGCCGACCCGCGAGCAAGACCTGCGCAGCTTTTTAGGCAACTTCAACTTCGGCGGCGACATGGTCAAGCAAGCTGTGGGCAGCATGAGCGGCGGCGAAAAAGCGCGGCTAGTGCTGTGCATGATCGTGTGGCAGCGCCCTAACCTGCTGCTGCTTGACGAGCCCACCAACCACCTGGATTTGGCCACGCGCGAGGCACTGAGCATGGCGCTGAACGAATTTGAAGGCACGGTGATGCTGGTCAGCCACGACCGAGCGCTGCTGCGCGCCGTTTGCGACGAGTTCTGGATGGTCAGCCA
>JANMWH010000446.1:0-1859 GCA_031393945.1 Polaromonas sp.
CAAAGCGAAGTACGAAGCGCGCTGCGATTCATCAGCGAGGTACCTCGCGAATGCGTCTGACCTGGATGCGCAAGCACTCAAATGTAAAACGCTAAGAGATGAACTTAAAGAATTGAAAAGCAAGCCTGTATTAACATCGAGCTCCTCATCGACTTGGGAAGCAGACGTTTCAATCAAAGAAGGCAACATCAACCGAACTTGCCCACCCGCCAAGCAATGACTGCGGAGCAGGAATTCATCGGCCACCTAGCGCAATTGAGTTTGCAGCTCAATGCCGAACAAATTGCCAAGCTCCGGGCTTACCTGGCCCTTATCCAGAAGTGGAACAAGGTCTACAACCTGACTGCTGTTCGCGACCCCAACGAGATGGTGACGCATCACTTGCTGGACAGCTTGGCAGCCATCGGGCCACTCAACCGGCACTTGGCCCAAGCAGGCATGGGGTCGTCCGCAAGCTTGCTTGACGTCGGCTCGGGTGCGGGTTTGCCGGGTGTGGTGATGGCTATTTGCTGCCCAACGGTGAAAGTCACTTGCGTCGACACGGTCGCCAAAAAAGCCACGTTTATTAAACAAGTCGCGCTGGAATTAAAGCTACCCAACCTGACCGGCTTACATGCGCGAGTAGAAAGCATCAACTCACCGTTTGACGTTATCTGCTCGCGCGCCTTTGCCTCATTGGTTGACTTTACGCAGTGGTCTGCCAGTGCGCTGGCCCCGGCTGGCATATGGATGGCCATGAAGGGTAAACACCCCGCCGACGAGCTGGCGGCGTTGCCTGCCGCGGTTGAAGTGTTTCACGTGGAACAACTGAAAGTGCCGGGGCTGCATGCTGAGCGGTGTGTGGTGTGGATGCGCAAGGCGACGTAAAAGCCAGAGCAGGGTGGTTTTCCGTTACCCGCATTCTTCGTGACGTAAACTCACTCCTTCACCCACAGGAAACCGCCCATGTTCGGCTCATTTTTTGGTATTGCCGACTACGGCGCGTTTGTCTTTGCACTAGTATTGCTGTTCCTGTTGCCGGGCCCGGGTAACCTGGCTTTGATCACATCTGCGGGCAAAGGCGGGTTAGCAGGTGGTGTGGCATCGGTGTTTGGGCTGCTGCTCGGCGACCAGATTTTGTTGTGGCTCACAGTGGCCGGTGTGACTGCCGTGCTGGCCGCGCACCCGGTTATTTTTCAGGCCTTGCAGTGGCTGGGCGCTGCGTATCTGGTCTGGCTGGGCGTCAAAATGCTCACCGCAAAGCCTGGCGACAAGCCGATGCTGAACATCAAGGCTGGGCATTACTTTCAGCAAACCATGGTGATCACGCTGTTCAACCCAAAAGCCATCATGTTTTACGTGGCCTTTTTCCCGCAGTTTATTGACCCCGTAAAACACCAGGGCCTGCTAACCTTTGGCGTGATGGCCGCGACCATCGCGGTGCTGGGGTTTGCTTACTGCCTATCGGTTGTGCTGGTAACGCATTACATGGCTGAGCGCATTCGCGCCAATCCGCGAGTCACGTCGGTGCTGCAAAAAATAGCCGGCCTGTTTTTAATCGGCTTTGGTGTCAAGCTGGCACTGTCAAAGTAACGACACACAAGAAGAATAAAAACAAATGGCGAAAATCTTTTGCGTTGCCAATCAAAAAGGCGGCGTTGGCAAAACCACCACCACCGTTAACTTAGCTGCCGGCTTGGCTAAAGTTGGCCAGCGGGTGCTGATGATTGACCTTGACCCGCAAGGCAACGCCACCATGGGCTCGGGCGTAGACAAACGCAAGTTGGAATACACGGTGTACGACGTGCTGCTGGAGTCTGCCACTATCGCAGAGGCGAAAGTCACCAGCCAAAAGCTGATTGACGGCGGCTGTAGCTACG
>JANMWH010000464.1:0-2085 GCA_031393945.1 Polaromonas sp.
GGCAGGTTTTACCGCTATTGATTCAGGAGCTGCTTGCGCGCGTATCTCTTGGGCTACAGGCGCTTTTGATGCTGAATTTGAGCCTGAATCAGCACTTTCAAGGCTCAAAACGATAGAGCCTTGTTTTACCTTGTCGCCGAGCTTGACTTTGACTTCTTTGACCACGCCCGCAGCACTGGATGGAATTTCCATTGATGCTTTGTCTGATTCAACTGTCAGTAACGACTGGTCTGCGGCGATGGTGTCGCCGGGTTTGACCAGCAACTCAATAACGGTGACTTCGTCAAAATCGCCAATGTCGGGAACTGCAATATCTATGGTTGCCATTTCGTTCGCTCCTTACGCGTAAAGAGGGTTGATTTTGTCAACGGCAATACCGTATTTCTTAATCGCCTCAGCCACTTTTGCAACCGGCACAGCGCCCTCTTCACTCAAAGCCTTCAGCGCTGCCACCACGATGTAGTGGCGGTTAATTTCAAAGTGCTCGCGCAGTTTGCTTCTGAAGTCACTGCGGCCAAAACCGTCTGTGCCCAACACCTTGAAGGTGCGCCCTTTGGGAATGTAGTTGCGGATCTGCTCGGCAAAAGCCTTCATGTAGTCAGTCGACGCAATGACCGGCCCTGTGTGCTTTTCAAGCTGCTGGCCAACAAACGGTACGCGAGCTTTTTCTAGCGGATGCAGCAAGCTCCAGCGCTCGGCGTCTTGGCCGTCGCGGGCCAGCTCGTTAAAGCTTGGGCAGCTCCATACATTGCTGGACACACCCCAGTCTTTTTCAAGCAATTCTTGTGCTGCTATCGATTCGCGCAGGATGGTGCCTGAACCTAAAAGCTGTACGCGCGGCGTCAGCTTGCTTCCTTCTTTGCAGAGATACATGCCTTTGATGATTTGCTCTTCAGTACCCGCCGTCAGCCCAGGCATGGCGTAGTTTTCATTTAGCAGCGTCAGGTAAAAATAAACGTTGTCCTGCTTTTCGACCATGCGTTTTAAGCCGTGGTGCAAGATCACACCGACTTCATGCGCAAAGGTTGGGTCGTATGAAATGCAATTCGGAATCGTGCCCGCCATGATGTGGCTGTGGCCGTCTTCGTGCTGCAGGCCTTCACCGTTGAGCGTGGTGCGGCCCGATGTGCCACCCAGTAAAAAGCCGCGTGCCTGCATGTCGCCAGCAGCCCATGCCAGATCGCCCACGCGCTGAAAGCCGAACATCGAGTAGTAAACGTAAAACGGAATCATGATGCGGTTGTTGGTGCTGTACGACGTGGCCGCCGCAATCCAGCTGCTCATACCGCCCGCTTCGTTGATACCCTCTTGCAGAATTTGGCCCTTGGTGTCTTCCTTGTAGTACATCACCTGGTCTTTATCGACTGGTGTGTATTTTTGGCCATCGGGGTTGTAGATGCCGATCTGGCGAAACAAACCTTCCATGCCAAACGTGCGGGCTTCATCCACCAAAATCGGCACCACGCGCGGGCCGAGTGCCTGGTCGCGCAGCAGCTGTGTCAAAAAGCGTACGTAAGCTTGCGTGGTGGAGATTTCACGGCCTTCTGGCGTGGGTTCCATCACTGACTTGAAGGTGTCGAGCGCCGGCACGGTGAAGCTTTCATCGGCCTTTGTGCGCCGGTGCGGCAAGTAGCCACCGAGTGCTTTGCGGCGCTCGTGCAGGTAGCGCATTTCGGGCGTGTCGTCAGCCGGTTTGTAAAACGGAATGTCGGCCAGCTGGCTGTCTGGAATCGGAATACCAAAGCGGTCGCGGAAGGCCTTGATATCGTCGTCAGACAGTTTTTTGGTTTGGTGAACGTTGTTTTTACCTTCGCCAATTTTGCCCATGCCAAAACCCTTGACGGTTTTTATCAAGAGCACGGTGGGCTGGCCAACGTGTTTAACCGCAGCGTGAAACGCGGCATAAACCTTTTGTGAATCGTGCCCGCCGCGTCGCAAGTTAAAAATGTCGTCGTCGCTCATTTTGGCGACCATCTCCAGCGTTTTCGAGTTTTGCCCGAAGAAGTGTTTGCGCACGTAGGCGCCGTCGTTCGCCTTCATCGCCTGGTAGTCGCCGTCGAGCGTGTCCATCATGACTTTTTTGAG
>JANMWH010000484.1:0-2273 GCA_031393945.1 Polaromonas sp.
CGGCTGCTCGTAGCCGCTGAAAATGCGGCCGTCAAAATACGGCATCAACGCACACATGCTCAATTGCAGCTCGACCTTGGCGCGGTCAGCGCCTGACGCGCAGGCGATGCGGCCCCGGTATGTTTCATGGATTTTTGCAACTGCTGGCGGCGCGCCATCAATAGGCAACAACCGTGCGCGCAGGCCAGCATCGCGGCGCTTGCGGAATTCGATCATCCACTGCTCATCGATGCGCTGGCCGGTTTTAGCTTCAATCACCGCGACTTCGTCTTTCACTGCCTTGCCGACAAAGATGCGCATGCATTCATCGGGCGACAACTTCCAGCCGGCTTCTTCAAGCATGTCGCGCAGCACGCCGTTGGTAATCGGTTCACTGTCAACCAACACGCCGTCACAGTCGAAGAGTACCGCGTCGAATGTCGAGTTATTCATGTTGTATTTGCTATTTAATTATGAGCTGCTCGCGCCCGAATTAGTTAGGCTATAGGGCGAAATGATGCTTGAATTAGCCAAGAAAAGCACTTTTAAATCAAATCGCCGTCAACATAGTACCAACGCCCCACCTCACGCACAAAGCGGCTCAGCTCGTGAATGCGCGCGCCGCGGCCAGCGGTGCGGTAGCGGGCGACGAACTCGACTTGTGCATGGTCTGAATCAATGACGACTTGGCGGCGCACTTCCAAGCCGAGCCACTTGGTGCCGTCATCTTGCGCTACTTCAGTTGGGCGGGTGCTGGCGTGCCATGTGGCCGTGAGGTAATCGCTGCGGCCTTGTACAAAAGCGCTGTAGCGCGAGCGCATCAGGCTTTCAACATCAGGCGCTGCGGTATTTTCAAAATCGTTCAGGTAACCGGCGCAGCAGGCTGTAAACGTCAATGGCCCCTTGGCTGCGTTTAATCTGCCGCATGGGCAGGTTTGCTCCGGCATCGCCAGAACCCTCTAGGCCAACGCCCGTTGAATAATGATCTTCTGCACATCCGACGTGCCTTCATAAATCTGGCACACGCGCACGTCACGGTAGATGCGTTCAATGGGGAAGTCGCTCACATAACCATAGCCGCCCAACGTTTGCAGGGCTGCGCTGCACACCTGCTCTGCCATTTCGCTTGCAAACAGTTTGGCCATAGCAGCTTCTTTTAAACACGGCAAACCGGCGTCGCGCAGCGCGGCGGCATGCCAGGTCAGTTGCCGTGCCGCTTCGATTTGCGTGGCGCAGTCGGCTAGGCGAAAGCCCACCGCCTGGTGGTCAATGATGGAGCTGCCAAATGCGGTGCGGTCTTTGGCGTAAGTCAGTGCATAGTCAAACGCGCTGCGTGCCATGCCGATGCTTTGGGCCGCGATACCAATGCGCCCGCCTTCAAGTGCGCTTAAAGCTATTTTGTAGCCTTCGCCTTCGTTGCCGATCAAGTTGTCGAACGGGATGCGGCAGTCGTCAAAGTTAACTTGCGCGGTGTCGCTGGAATGCTGACCTAGCTTGTCTTCCAGCCTGCTGGCGCTGTAGCCCGGCGCGCTGGTCGGCACAATGAAAGCGCTCATGCCTTTTTTGCCAGCTGCTTTGTCAGTCACTGCAATGACGATGGCGACATGCCCGTTTTTGCCGCTGGTGATGAACTGCTTGACGCCGTTGATGACATAGCCATCGGCATCTTTCACCGCAGTGGTTCTGAGCGACGAAGCATCGCTGCCCGCGTGCGGCTCCGTCAGGCAAAACGCGCCCAGCATGTAGCCCTGTGCCAGCGGGGTTAGCCACTGCTTTTGTTGTTGAGGGTTGCCGTAGCGCATCAAAATCGCGTTGACCGGGCAGTTGGTAACGCTGATCGCGGTGCTGGTGCCGCCGTCGCCCGCCGCGATTTCTTCAATCACCACGGCCAGCGACAAATAGTCCATATTTGCACCGCCCAAGTCATCCGGCACGCAAATGCCGTACGCACCGAGCGCGGCCAAGCCCTTGTGCGCTTCAACGGGGAAGGTGTGCGCCTTGTCCCAGGCTGCAGCGTGCGGCAAGAGCTCTTGCGTAGCAAAGTCGCGCACGGCGTCGCGGACTTGTTGTTGGTCTGAATTGAGTATCAAAATGGCCTCCGAGGCAATAAATACGAGCGCGAGCAGCTATTTAATTTAGAGTATTTCAATGGCCATTGCCGTGCCTTCACCGCCGCCAATACACAATGTGGCAATGCCTTTTTTCAAGCCGCGCGCCTTCAATGCATAAATCAACGTAACGATGATGCGCGCACCGCTGGCACCTATCGGGTGACCCAATGCACACGCGCCGCC
>JANMWH010000024.1:0-10251 GCA_031393945.1 Polaromonas sp.
ACTGAGTCAGGGCGACCAATAATTTCGTAGCTGGCGCTTTTGCGGCGAATGTCGTCGTTAGCCGGAATGATGGAGAGCACCGGTATGCCGACTTTTTCAGCAAAGGCTGATGCCTCACCTGTGCCGTCGTCGCGGTTGATCACCATGCCCGCCACACCGACGTTACCGCCCAGCTTGCGGAAGTATTCAACGGCTGAGCAAACGTTGTTGGCTACATAGAGTGACTGCAAGTCGTTGCTGGCCACTACGATGACTTTTTGGCACATGTCACGGGCAATTGGCAGGCCAAAGCCGCCGCACACCACGTCGCCCAAAAAGTCGAGCAGCACGTAGTCAAAACCCCAATCGTGAAAGCCGAGCTTTTCCAGCAGCTCAAAGCCGTGAATGATGCCGCGCCCACCGCAACCGCGACCAACCTCTGGGCCGCCGAGTTCCATCGCGTAAACGCCGTCACGCTTGAAGCAAACGTCGCCAATTGCAACCGCTTCGCCAGCGAGTTTTTTCTTGCTCGATGTTTCAATAATCGTGGGGCAAGCCCGGCCGCCAAACAAAAGGCTGGTGGTGTCGCTTTTCGGGTCGCAGCCAATCAGCAAAACTTTTTTGCCTTGCTGCGCCATCATGTAACTCAGGTTGGCCAGCGTGAAGCTTTTGCCAATGCCGCCTTTGCCGTAGATGGCGATGATTTGCGTTTCCTTGTTCGCCTCACCCGTCTTCATTGGGGAAGGCTCAATGGCCGCTTCGGCGCGAAGGTCTCTGACCATGATGGTTGTCGGGTTCATGCGCTGTGTTTCCAATCCAAAATCATTTTTAGGCAGCCTGCATCTGCGAACGCCATTTCGTAGGCGTGCGCTGCGTTGGCAGTTTTTTCTGTGTGTGTGATCAAGCCGTCTAGCGACAACTTGCCGCTGTGGGCCAGTGCTGCGGCGGCAGCCAAGTCTTCTGGCTTCCACTGCGCTGCAATGCGAATCCGCGTTTCGCGCATGAAGGCCGGGGCAAAAGCAAAGCTCAACGAGTCTTTGTAAAAGCCAGCCAGCACCACTTCGCCGCCGGAGGCCTGACGGGCAATGGCTTTGTCGAGAATTTGTGAATCGCCGCTGACGTCGTAAATAGCGCGGTAATCGCGACGCGCATCGTCCGCCGGGTTGACGACTGCGTAGCCGTCGCTTCCTGCATGGCGGCTTGGGTTGAGTTCCCACACCGTGGGTGCGGCGTGGCCTGCAGCCACGGTTAAACGGGCCAGCAAGCGACCCATCACGCCGTGGCCGATGATTAAATCTGGCGGGGTTTGATGGGCTAGCGCGTGTTGCGCGGTAGCAGCCAGCGCCAACAACACAGCGCGAGCACCCAAATGGTCTTGCACTTCAACCGTGCGCGCTTGTTGCACGACCAAACGCGAAGCCGACCCGCCGAACAGGTTGTGTACGCCTTCGAAGCACTGCGCACCCGGGACAAAAACGCGGCTGCCGACTTTTGCCGTGGCACCTGCGCCCACACTAACCACACGGCCAACCGATTCATAGCCTGGCACCAGCGGGTAACCCATTCCGGGGAATGCTGGCATTGTGCCGTCCCACAGCAAACGCTCGGTGCCAGTGCTGATGCCGCTGAATTCAATGTCCACTTCAAGCTCGCCCGCGCCAGGTGCACGCAATTCCAAGCCGCGCAGCTCTAGCTGCTGGGGGCTTTTGAATACAACGGCTTGTGCTTGCATGGTGTCAGTTTACGTTTACGTTTGAAAGTGTCAATTGTTATTTACAGTATTTTTGCAGGTTTATCTCGTTTTGCGGGTATCTACTTAGGTTTCTTGGCAACCAAAATACGCGTTTGAATCGGCATCGGGTTGCGAAGCAACTCCACACCCAAAAACCCAGCTTCAACCATCATGGCGCTCAGCTCGCCAGTGGTGCGCAAACGACCCGCGCCCATGGCCAGCAGGTAAAAATGAAAATACGCGTCGCCCAGCGGCGGCTCGTTGGCGTTTTGCGCCATGGGCTCGGCCAGCAGTAAGGTGCCGCCTGCGGGCAACGCGGCAAAAATGGCTCGCAAAATAGCGTTGACATGCTCGTCCGGGTGGTCATGTGCCACGCGCACCAGAGTGATCAGGTCAGCGCCTTGCGGCAGTGCATCACGCAGAAAATCACCGCCAAACGCTGTGGCGCGGTCAGCGAAGCCGCCTTTAGCAAAACTGGCTTGAGCCAGCTCGGCAACCTGCGGCAAGTCAAACAACTTGAGCGTGAGCTGTGGAAACTGAAGCGCCAACCGACCCACAAACGTCCCCTGCCCGCCGCCCACGTCGAGCGAACACTTATGCTGCGCAAAATCGTAAGTGGCCAGCACCTCGTCCACCACAAACGGCTGCGATGCAGACATCAATTGCGAATAACGCGCCACCTTGTCGCCCTGCCAGGTTCGGGCGGGCGCGGCTTTCAGGTCGGCGCCAGCGTCAATCGCCGAGTAAGGCCAGTACGCGGCCATTTGGGCATCACTGACCTGGTCACGCAGCAGCGCAACGGGGTCTTGCATGTCGTGGTACAGCACAGCGTGGTGCTCAATCATGGCGCGGATTCCGGCATGGCCCGCAACCGGTGCACCGAGCGCGCCTAAACCATAACGGCCTTGCCCACGCTGGTTCAGCAGCTTCAGCGCAACGGCCGAGTTAATCAAACGCTGCAGCGCTGATGCGGGTACCTGGCAGATGTGGGCCAGTTCGTCCAGGGTGCGTGGCGACTCATTGACCAGCTCAAAAATACGCAAACGCACGCAGGCCAGCAGCACCTGTGAATACACAAAACCAGCCATCACATCGAACACTTGTTGAGCGCGCCGCCTGGTAATCCAGCGGGTAAACACGCTGCCAGCAGCCCAGCGCGAGAAGTCAGGGTCGGTCAGCTTGCGGTCCATCCAGGCGTCAAAACGGTCCCGCCACGCGGGCCTGCTGGTTAAGTCGGCAGCAGGCTTTGCCAAATCAAGAGCCTTCATTCGCTTGCCTTTTCAGGCGTCGTCACAGATCGCATTCAGGCTTCGATCCGCTGCGCTGCAGGTGCATTGGCTGACGAATTAACCGGTGAATTAGCTGCTGCATTAACAGGCGCATTTCTGAATTGGTCACAAGCCGAGCGCGGCACCAAGCGCTCTGACTCCTGGCGCACCAGGTTACGCATCATTTCGCGGCTGTGGCACTCGGGCACGGCATCAACTGCAGACTGCACCAGCTTTTCAAAGTGCGCAATCGCGCCTGCCAGCCCCAAATCAATCGCTGCGCTGGGGCGGCCTAGTGCCACGTCTTGCCCAACTGGCTTGCCCAGCAGCGCCGGGTCGGCTAGCACATCACGAATGTCATCGGCTACCTGATACGCCTCGCCCAACCATTCGCCGAGGGCGCGCCATGGCTCAGGGTCTGCACCTGCAGCTTGAGCACCGCCTGCTGTGGCAGCTACAAATAGCGCGCCGGTTTTAGCGCGCTGGTAAGCCGTCAACGACACACGCGACTCCGACTCCCACGCCTGCCCCGCCACAATGCCGAACGGCATGCCCACCCCGCTGGCCACGGTGCCCAGCACAGCGGCCATGCGGGCGGGGTGTTGCCCACCGGCCAGCGCAAGTGTTTGAAATGCCAGCACGATCAGTGCGTCGCCAGCCAGCACCGCCAAGTTTTCGCCATAAGCCCAGTGCACCGACGCACGACCGCGCCGGGTGGGGGCGTCGTCAAAACACGGTAAATCGTCATGCACCAGTGACGCGCAGTGCAGCAACTCAATGGCCACCGCAGCCGCGTCGGCCAGCAGCGGGTCGTCGTTGCCGCAAGCGTGGGCAACGGCAATACAAAGCTGGGGGCGAATGCGGGCACCACCGGGGAAAACAGCGTGCCGAATGGCGCCAGCCAGCTTGGGCGGGCAACCCGGTGCCTCGCCAATAGCCAGCGCAGCGGCCAGGGACTGTTCAATATGGGTGATGGCTTTCATGCGGTGCTCCTGCAGAGTCGGCTTGGGTTAAATCGGTGAAACAGATTAACGTCGGTTTATGTAACGTAAAGTTGTCACATTGAACTGTAAACTAATTCTGACACTCAATTTAGACAATTACTTGCCTGCCGTCAAGAGAATTTGCACCCAGCACTGCTAAAAAAAGTGCAAATCGGTCAGGTGCGCGCGTGGGGCCGCGTTACGGCTGCAGGGCTGCAGGGCTCCAAAGTGGGTGATTTTGGGTATAAAAAAGTGCTTTTACCCAATTAATACGGGCGCGAGCAGCTCTTTAATTAATAGCAAAAACTGCGCAGCCAGCCGTTCCAGGCCACCGCAATAACTAACCGGGGCGGCGCGACGCCAGATAAATGCCCGGCAAAATCACCGCCGCGCCTACTGCGTGGTGCCACTGCACCGGCTCCCCCAGCAGCGCCCAAGCCATGGCCGCGCCGTAAAGCGGCGCCAAATAAAGGGTCAGCCCCGCAGTGGCCGCCCCCAGCTTTTTTTGCAGCATGGAATAAGCCAAAAAAGACCCGGCCCCCGGAATCACCGCCGCCACCAGCGCCAGTGCCGCGGTGCGCCAACCCCAAACGGTTTGACTCCAGGGCAAACCGGCCATCGCCTCCACCATTGCCAACGGCAGCAGCACCAGCACTCCGCCAAAAATGATCAACACCAGCCGCGCCAATGGGCTGAAGTTACTGGGCCAGCGCTTGAGCAAGATCGAGTACGCGGCCCAGCTGAGCACAGCAGCCAAAATCCACACATCGCCGGGGTTTAGCTGCAAGCTGGCCAGCGCGCCCCACTGTCCCGCAATGATGACGTGCACCAGGCCCAAAAAAGCCACCGCCAAGCCCAGCCATTGCACCGCGGCCAAGCGCTCGCGCAGCCAAACGGTAGAGGCCAGTGCAATAAATGCGGGCGCCATGGCGTACAGCAGTGCTATGTTGTTGGCACTGGTTGTGCGCGCGCCTATGTACACCCAGGCCCCGCAAATCCACATGCCCAGCACGCCCAGCACCAGGCAATGCAGCGCGTGGCGGCGCAGCAGCGTGCGCTTGGCGTACAGCTCGGGCCAGGCAAACGCCAGCAAGATCAAACCGGCAAGCGCCCAACGCAGCAGTGCCAGCATGTGCGGTGCAATCAGGCCAAAAGCCATTCGCCCCAGCACATAGTTCACCGCCATCATGGCCGGGGCCAGCAAAAACAGGGCAATGGCCCAGCGGGACCTTAAAAGCATAAATAAACGCACCGCTAAAATGCTATTATTATAATAGCTGTTTGCGCCCATATTTATTGGGCTAAATGCCTTTTTTGTTTGCAAATCAGGCCACCGAAGTCAAATCTGAAAGCAGCGCAGCCTACAATCCAGCCAGTTAGAGCCACTCACCTAAAAAGCGCCCGAGCGCTTACCAGACCTTGCCGGAGACACTGCCCATGATGACCTTGCCCACTGCCCCATTGAACACTGCAGAAAAACGCGCCGAACTGCGCCGCGCTGCGCTTGAGTATCACGAATTCCCGACCCCTGGCAAGCTGGCCATTGCCGCCACCAAACAACTCACCAACCAGCGCGATTTGGCGTTGGCTTACTCACCCGGCGTAGCAGCGCCGTGCGAAGAAATTGTTAAAGACCCGAACAACGCTTATCGGTACACCGCGCGCGGAAACCTGGTGGCCGTGGTCACCAACGGCACGGCCGTGCTGGGCCTGGGCGACATCGGGCCGCTGGCTGCCAAGCCGGTGATGGAAGGCAAGGCGGTACTGTTTAAAAAGTTTGCGGGCGTGGATGTTTTCGATATTGAAATCGACGAGAAAGACCCCGCCAAACTGGTCGACATTATTGCGTCACTAGAGCCAACATTCGGCGCAATCAACCTTGAAGACATCAAAGCACCAGACTGCTTTTACGTCGAGCGCGAGCTGCGCAAACGCATGAAGATTCCGGTGTTTCATGATGACCAGCACGGCACAGCCATTACGGTAGGCGCGGCGATTTTGAATGCCCTCAAAGTCGTTGGCAAAGACCCGGCAAAAGTGAAATTGGTCACGTCAGGCGCAGGCGCTGCAGCGCTGGCCTGCCTGAACTTGCTCCTCAAGCTCGGCATCGACCGTAAAAACGTGTTCGTCACTGATTTAGCCGGCGTGGTTTACACCGGGCGCACCGAGCTGATGGACGACGACAAAATTCAATTTGCGCAACCCACCGATGCCCGCTCGCTCAGCGACATCATCGACGGCGCTGATATCTTTTTGGGCCTGTCAGCGGGCGGCGTGCTCAAGCAAGACATGGTCAAAAAAATGGCGCCCCAGCCAATTATTTTTGCGCTGGCTAACCCGAATCCCGAAATCAACCCAGACGAAGTCAAAGCAGTTCGCGCAGATGCCATCATTGCCACGGGCCGTACCGACTACCCGAATCAGGTCAACAACGTGTTGTGCTTTCCGTATATCTTCAGGGGCGCACTCGATGCAGGTGCGTCGACCATCACGGTTGAAATGGAAATTGCTGCGGTGCACGCCATTGCCGAGCTGGCGCAGGCCGAGCAAAGCGAAGTTGTTGCAGCGGCTTATGTGGGCGAAAAGCTGGCTTTCGGCCCTGAATATTTGATCCCCAAACCGTTTGACCCGCGCTTGATGATGAAGATTGCGCCGGCTGTTGCCAAAGCCGCTTTTGAAAGTGGCGTTGCCCTGCGCCCGATTGCCGACCTGGAGGCGTACCGCGTCAAGCTGCAAAGCTTTGTGTATGCATCTGGCACCATGATGAAGCCGATTTTTGCGGCCGCCAAAAGCGCCAGCAAAAAACGCATTGCCTACGCCGAGGGCGAAGAAGAACGCGTGCTGCGCGCTTGCCAGATTGTGGTCGACGAAGGTTTGGCACGCCCCACGTTAATTGGCCGGCCCGCGGTGATTGCCAAGCGCATTGAAAACTTTGGCCTTCGCCTGAAAGAAGAGCTCGATTACGACGTGGTCAATGTCGAACAAGACCACCGCTACCGCGATTTTTGGCAAACCTACCACCGCATGATGGAGCGAAAAGGCGTAACGGTGCAGGTGGCCAAAATCGAAATGCGTCGCCGCTTGACGCTGATTGCCGGCATGTTGCTGCACAAAGGCGACGTAGACGGACTGATTTGCGGCACGTGGGGCACTACCGCGTTGCACCTGGATTACCTCGACCAGGTCATTGGCAAACGCGAAGGCGTGCAGACCTATGCCTGCATGAACGGGCTGCTGCTGCCTGGCCGCCAGGTGTTTTTGCTCGACACCCATGTCAACTACGACCCCACCGCTGAGCAGCTGGCTGAAATCACCACCATGGCCGCTGAGGAAATGATGCGCTTTGGCATCAAGCCCAAAGCTGCGCTGCTGTCGCACAGCAATTTTGGCTCGTCTAATTTGCCGAGCGCCATCAAAATGCGCCGTACCCTGGAAATACTGCACCAGAAAGCGCCTTGGCTCGAAGTCGACGGAGAAATGCACGGCGACGTGGCGCTGGACGCCGAGGCCCGGGCCACCCTGATGCCCAACAGCGCGTTGATTGGCGAGGCCAATTTGCTGGTGCTGCCAAACATTGACGCTGCTAATATTTCTTACAACCTGCTTAAAACCGCCGCTGGCGGCAACATTGCCATCGGCCCAGTGCTGCTAGGGGCCAATAAACCGATGCATATTCTCACGGCGACCGCCACGGTGCGCCGAATTGTGAATATGACTGCTTTGACGGTTGCAGACGCAAATGCAGCACGCTAGCGCCATTTAGTGTAGTGTGCGCTAACTTTTGCAGCGGTATTCCGTCACACCTGCTGCCTAAAACTTCAGCAGGCTATTGCGTTTTTTGCTGACTTGCGGCAAAATTCAGAGCTTGAAATTTGAGGGTTAACCCGAAACACCGTCGGCGTTCCCGCTTATCAAAGTCAAGCAAAAGGCACGCAAAGCATGGTCTGGCAGTCAATAAAGTCGTGGATGTGGGTCTCGATCAAGCCGCGCAGCCTGCCGACCTGGTTGGGTGCTGCAAGCTTGGCGTTAGCGCTGGGAGGCACCGGATTGGTGCAGGCCAAGAGCCCGCCAGCAGGTGGCGCCCTACCGACCATTGAGCTCAAGCAGTTGCCCGCGCAGGGTCAGGACATGATGGCCTTGATTGCGCAGGGCGGGCCTTTTAAGTACGACAAAGACGGCGTTGTTTTTGGCAATCGGGAGCGGATTTTGCCGCCAGAAAAGCGGGGGTTTTATCGGGAATACACCGTAAAAACGCCGGGAGAAAGATCACGAGGCGCACGCCGCATTGTTTGTGGGGGGCTCAAGCCCACCACACCCGATGCGTGTTTTTACACCGATGACCATTACTCGAGTTTTCGCAAGATCGCCCGGTAGTTGCCATCCAACAGAGTCAGGTTGATATTGTGAGTTTTGATTTTTTGACAGAAAGACACGCGGACTTGGACACACCACTTCGCAAGGATACAGAAATGCCGCACAGAGATAAAACAACAGACATACCCCTGAAGGGGATTCGCCCGAATATCGTGCAGTCGATTCGCGCCTTTCGCGTGCAAGAACTGCAAGACGCTGCAACGCAGCTCGGCCAGCACTTTTTGTATGCCAACCTGGGCAATGCCCAGAGCAAGCAAGACATTCTGGACATGATTGCAGCGCAGTACACCTTTCCGGCGCACTTCGGCAAGAACTTTGACGCCCTGTACGACTGCATGACCGACCTGGTTCACAAGTCGGGCCCACAGCCTGGCTTTATCGTGGTGCTGGAGCAAATTCCTGCGCACGCCAAGTTTGACAAAGAGGCGCGCGAGCAGCTGCTGGACATCTTCAGGGATGCAGCCGACTACTGGGCTGATCGAAAGATTCAGTTCAGGTGCTTCTATTCTTTTCTGTAGCCCGCTCCCCAGACATTAGCCAAGGGGATCGGGCGAACGAGGCTCTACAGGTAATAGCAGAGGGCGATGAAGCCATGCCTACCGACAAATTACTGGACGTGTCACCGCTGGCGCTGCGCATGAGCAGCCCGTTTAATTCGGGGTACTGGCTGGCGGCCGCCTAGACCAGCTGAATGAGTCAACCAAGTTAACGTAGTTGAGTCAATTGAAGTAGTTGAATTAGCTGAATCAAAAAGCCCTCAAACTCATGGTTTGAGGGCTTTTTTACGTATAAAACAGGCTATAGCCCAATGAATACGGGCGCAAGCAGCTATAAATTATATAGCGATTTCTGCAACGCCTATCTGGCATTTTGGCGCTGCGGACCGCTTGGCCAAGCCACGCCTAGCCTAGCCATCAAGCCATCACTGGCACTTCACCCATCACCATACCTCGGTGCAGCACCCGGTCTTCGACTACGTTTCCGTGGTCGGCTTTGTGCATCGTGACCCGGTTGTCCCAGATCAGCACATCGCCTGCTTGCCACACATGCCGATAAAGTTTGGACGCCCGTGTGCTGTGCCGGTACAGCGCAGCGATGATGCGCTCGCTGGTTTGCGCATCCACCCCGCTCAGGGCCGTGCAGCGCTGTGGGGTAGACAAATACAGCGACACCTCGCCGGTGATGGCATGGCGGCGCAGCAACGGCTGCCGCGTGGTGGCGTTTTGCCCATCAAGACCACTAACGCCATGCAAAACGCTTCGGCCCGCCAAGAAGTTGCGAATCTTTTCAGGCAGGCGGGCTGCCGCTTTAACCTGGTCACTGAACAACGTGTCGCCGCCGGTTGCTGGCAACACAACTGGCCGCAGCGCCGTGAACGACGGTGGACACAACACATAGCTGGTGTCGGTATGGAAAACGCTGCGCGGTGGCACCAGCCGACCCACGTTGGAAACGACGTTTAACTGCGGTGCCTTTTCTACCGGCTTTTCACCTTCAGTAAAAGTCAGCTGCCCAAGGCCGCCTAAAAATTGCACGAACGATGCATCGCTAATCCTCTGGCCCCTAAAAACCACCACGCGCGCACCGGCAATCATTTGCGCAATGCTGTCAAACGACGGCGCAGAAAGCGACGTGATGTCTAGGCCAGTGACTTCCAGGCCAAACGGTGCAAGAGAAGTTTTATCCATCAATCGGTCAATCATCCACCATCAACTACCCAGCAAGGCAAGCACCCGCGAATCAATGTTGCCGCCCGAGTCCAGCAAACTGTTGCACACCATATCGGCTTGCCATAAATCTTGCCCACCCGAGAGCTTGCCCGGCGTTGCCACCACTTGCACACCAGCGCGCTTGGCAGACATTACGCTGGCAGCGGTGTCTTCAATCGCCAAGGCTTGGTCGGCTGCAATGCCAA
>JANMWH010000033.1:0-7038 GCA_031393945.1 Polaromonas sp.
GTTGAAAAACCCCGCCATCACTTTGTATGTATACAAAGACGGCAAGAAATCTGCACTGAACTAAGCAGCGCAAGAACAAAAAAAGCCACCGCGAGGTGGCTTTTTTTTGGCCTGATGAGGAGCGCCGTCATCTTCCAGGTATATGACGGGAGCTTTTAAAATTAAAAAAAATCCCAGCCATGCTGGGATTTTTGAGTTTTTGTTGTCGAGCGGAAATTCACGACAATCTTGTTTCTGGCGGAAGAGGCGGGATTCGAACCCGCGGTAGGTATAACCCTACGTACGCTTTCCAGGCGTATGACTTAAACCGCTCATCCACCCTTCCGACTGTCTGTCATTGTAGCAGTGCGGTCAATGCGGCTGGCAATTTCTACTGCGCAGCGGCGTGGTAGCGGTGCTTTTCAAGTTGCTCTAACGTCACGAATTTAAGGGCGCTGGCGTGTGTTGACTCCAGCAGCACTGGCGGAGCCACGTTTGCCTTGAGCGCTTCTGCCCAGCGGCTGGCGCACAGGCACCACCTGTCGCCGGCCACCAAGCCTTGAAAGCGGTATTCAGGCCGCGGTGTGCTCAAGTCGTTGCCGCGTTCTTTTGAAAAAGTTAAAAACTCATCGGTCACGCGTGCGCAAATGAGGTGCGAGCCCAAGTCGGACGCGTCGGTTTTGCAGCAGCCGTCTCTAAAGTAGCCGGTCAGCGGGTCATAGGAGCAGGGCACCAAGGCAGTCCCCAGCACATTGTTGGCAACAAGCGGCTGGGTCATGTTTTGCTGGTTTGCACCATCTTCATTGCAGACGTGATCAAGGCTGCTACGTCGGTCATGTTGCTTGGCACGATGAGCGTGGTGGTCGCGTCTGAAGCCACCCGTGAATACGCTTCAACTGCTTTTTCAGCGACTTTCAGCTGCACAGCCTGTTCGCCGCCAGGCTGGCGAATAGCATTGGCCACCAACTCGATGGCTTTGGCATTGGCATCGGCCACGGCCAAAATAGCGGCGGCCTCGCCTTGTGCATTGTTGATAGCTGCCAGTTTTGCACCTTCAGACCGGGCAATAAACGCCTCGCGCTCGCCGGTGGCGATGTTGATTTGCTCTTGCCGGCGGCCTTCAGACGCAGCAATCAATGCGCGCTTTTCACGCTCAGCGGTGATTTGCGACTGCATGGCGTGCAAAATTTCTTTTGGGGGTGTCAGGTCTTTAATTTCGTAACGCAGTACCTTCACGCCCCAGTTCAAAGCCGCCTCGTCAATCGCGGCGACTACTTGCGCGTTGATGATGGCGCGCTCTTCAAAGGTTTTGTCCAGTTCAAGCTTGCCGATGACGGAACGCAGAGACGTTTGCGCCAGCTGCGTGATGGCCACGATGTAGTTAGACGAGCCGTAGCTGGCGCGCATCGGGTCAGTGACCTGAAAGTACAAAATACCGTCGACTTGCAGCTGCGTGTTGTCCCGCGTGATGCAAACCTGGCTAGGCACATCAAGCGGTACTTCTTTGAGTGAATGTTTGTAAGCCAGGCGGTCAACAAATGGCACCAAAAAATTCAAACCCGGCGTTAGCGTGCCGTGGTACTTGCCCAGCCGCTCAACCACCCAAGCGTTTTGCTGAGGCACGACCTTGATGCTGCGCACAATAAATATCCCCGCCACCACCAAAATAATTAACGCAATTTCAAGTCCCATCGTTTTCTCCCTGAGGTTAAATACACATGCCGATTGCGGCGCAATAAAAAATGAATACTGCTACGGTTTTTCTAGCACCAAGCGGTTTCCCAGCATTTGAGTAATTCGGAACTGGCCCACTTCAGCAGCCTGAGCTGGCGCCGCCATCACTGCTGTCCAGTTGGCGCCGCGATACTTCACGGTAGTGGTGCCGTCGGGCTGCCATTGCTCTACCTGCACCATTTCGCCGATGTCGATGTGAACGTCTGCGTTGGCGTTCGCTGGCGCCGGTTTGGGCTGCCGACTGCCGCGCCAGTTCCACAGCACAACCGCACCGCCGCCCACCACAGCTGCTGCAAGAATTTGGCCTACCAGCGGAGCATCAGCGTGCGCTGCCAGCGCGCCTGCGACCATACCGATGCCGATCATCAGCAGGTAAAACGTGCCGGTAGCCAGCTCAACAGCCACCATGACACCTGCTAAAACCCACCAAACGGTTGCTTGATCCATGTACGTTGCTCTTTCATGACTGGTTTGTGGACAACAGACTACATTTTGGGGCAATAACCCAGCTACACAATAAGGGGCGCGATTTATTTCCGTACACTTCTGCCAAAGCGCATACGGCGCAAGCGCTTGCTTCATTTTTGTCTACCGCCAACACCCTACACGCCCGCCATGAAATTTCGTTTCCCCATTGTCATCATTGACGAAGACTTTCGCTCTGAAAACACCTCGGGCCTGGGCATTCGCGCGTTGGCGCAAGCCATTGAAACCGAGGGCTTTGAAGTCCTGGGCGTCACCAGCTACGGCGACCTGAGCCAGTTTGCCCAGCAGCAGAGCAGGGCAAGTGCATTTATTTTGTCGATTGATGACGAAGAATTCACGCCCGGCCCTGACCTGGACCCAGCAGTGCTGAACCTGCGCAACTTCATTGAAGAAGTGCGCCGCAAAAACCTGGACGTGCCGATTTACGTCTATGGCGAAACCAAGACCTCGCGCCATATCCCCAATGACATTCTGCGTGAGTTGCATGGTTTTATTCACATGTTTGAAGACACGCCCGAATTTGTGGCGCGGCATATTTTGCGTGAAGCCAAAAGCTACCTGGAAGGCGTGCAACCGCCGTTCTTCAAGGCGCTGCTGGACTACGCCGAAGACGGCTCGTACAGCTGGCATTGCCCCGGCCATTCAGGCGGCGTGGCGTTTTTGAAAAGCCCGGTCGGCCAGATGTACCACCAGTTTTACGGTGAAAACATGCTGCGCGCTGACGTGTGCAACGCGGTTGAAGAACTCGGCCAACTGCTGGACCACGACGGCGCCATTGGCGCAAGTGAGCGCAACGCGGCACGCATCTTCAATGCAGACCACTGCTTTTTCGTCACCAACGGCACCAGCACCAGCAACAAGATGGTGTGGCATCACACCGTAGCCCCGGGCGACGTGGTGGTGGTCGACCGCAACTGCCACAAATCGGTCTTGCACGCCATCATCATGACGGGCTCGATTCCGGTGTTCCTCAAGCCCACCCGCAACCACTTCGGCATCATCGGGCCGATTCCGCAAAGCGAGTTTGAACCTGAGGCTATCAAGGCCAAGATTGCTGCCAACCCGCTGCTCAAAGGCGTGAATGCCAACAAGGTCAAGCCGCGCGTGATGACGTTGACGCAGTCGACCTACGACGGCGTGCTGTACAACACCGAGACCATCAAAGGCATGCTCGACGGCTACATTGACAACCTGCATTTTGACGAAGCCTGGCTGCCGCACGCGGCGTTTCACCCGTTTTACGGCAGCTACCACTCGATGGGCAAAAACCGCATTCGCCCAAAGACGGCGGTGGTGTACGCCACGCAGTCGATTCACAAGCTGCTGGCAGGCATCAGCCAGGCCAGCCATGTGCTGGTGCAGGACTCGCAAGACGTCAAGCTCGACAGGCATCTGTTCAATGAAGCGTATTTGATGCACACCAGTACCAGCCCGCAGTACAGCATCATCGCCAGCTGCGACGTAGCCGCCGCCATGATGGAGCCACCTGGCGGCACGGCGCTGGTGGAAGAAAGCATTGCCGAGGCGCTGGACTTCAGGCGCGCCATGAAAAAGATTGACGCTGAGTACGGCGCTGACTGGTGGTTCAAAGTGTGGGGCCCAGACAAATTTGAAGGCGATGATGCTGGCGAAGAAGGCATTGGCAACCCGAAAGACTGGATCATCAAAGGTGAATCACGCAGCGCCAAAACCGCCAAAAACGGCGCCAACAACTGGCACGGCTTTGGCCAAATGGCAACGGGTTTTAACATGCTGGACCCGATCAAGGCGACCATCGTCACGCCGGGCATGGACTTGAATGGCAAGTTTGCCAAAACCGGCATTCCGGCCAGCATCGTCACCAAGTTTTTGGCCGAGCACGGCGTGATTGTTGAAAAAACCGGCCTGTACAGCTTCTTCATCATGTTCACCATCGGCATCACCAAAGGCCGGTGGAACACGTTGCTGACGGCGCTGCAACAGTTCAAAGACGACTACGACAAAAACGCCGCGATGTGGCGCATCCTGCCGGAGTTTTGCCAAAAGCACCCCAAGTACGAAAAGATGGGCCTGGCTGACCTGTGCCAACACATCCACGCCATGTATGCCAAGTACGACATTGCGCGGCTGACCACTGAGGTGTACCAGAGCGACCTGCAACCCGCCATGAAGCCCAGCGACGCTTACGCCAACATCGCCCACCGCACCACAGAGCGGGTAGAAATTGACCACCTCGAAGGCCGCATTACCGTCGGCCTCGTCACGCCGTACCCGCCAGGAATTCCGCTGCTGATTCCAGGTGAAGTGTTCAACAAAAAGATCGTCGACTACTTGAAGTTTGCGCGTGAATTCAATGCCCAGTGCCCGGGGTTTGAGACGGATATCCACGGCTTGGTGGAGCAGGTTGATGCCAAAGGCAAGCTGCGGTATTACGCTGATTGTGTGCGCAAGTGATGGGTGCTATTGATTGAGGAGCTGCTCGCGCCCGTTTTTGTTGGGCTACAGGTCCAAGCGACTTCTAAAATAGCGCTGAAGAGTTGCCTAATTTTCTACGCGAGGTGAACGTCTAAATTAGCCCGCTGGCGCGGCAGTATCGCGCTAATCCAAGTTCAATGATGGGTTGGTCATCATGGGAATCCAACCCCTTGGCCCATTAAAAGCATTTGAGCGCGATGAGCAACACCATTAGGCAGCGGTTTTTGATTACTTAACCGTAATCTATATTTCCCCTGCTTCAAACTAATTGATCCAAGGTGAAGGGAATCAAAATTTTCATTTTTCGATCGAGGGCAGACAGGCGAAAACTCTTGCTCCGTTAACACCACCCCTTTTGCTGACAACACCTCGACTTTGAGAGAGATATTTGAAGGGCGTGGTGAATCCACAGAACTTGGCGGAGTGTATTCAGGGGACGGAGGGCAGATTACTTCCGACCAAGAAGCACGCTTGGCCTGTTGATGTGGCGGCTCTACATCGGATCGCAGCAGCATGAGAATTCTGTAACTATCATCCATTCGTACGTCTATATCCTTGAGCAGGATGATGTCGGGCGACTGAAGATCCACGAACGTATCCTCCAGCAATTGATTGGTAGCGCAAAGGCTAGCAAGCCACATTGCTAATCCAATGGCGGGTTTTTTGCAAAGCGCAGCTGTAACGGAGTTCATGAAGTCCAATGTAACGTACGCCGCAAAATTCGCCGGATAAAAAATGGCGATGCTACTCAGCTTAAGCATCAAAATCTCCTGAGACTGGTTCGTCTATTTGATTGCAAAGCACCGTACTGAGTATTCAGTCGGTATGAAAAATCCGTGAAATCCGGTCCGCGACATCGACTGGATCAGCTTGAAAGGCAAACATATTCGGCAGTCGGGTCACTATCGATTTATGAGCTGGTCGCGGTTGGCTTCATTGACCTACAGGCTTATTTGCTAGTTGAAAACAGAGCTTCTATATTTTTTGCTCAACCGTCGCCCAGCACTCCACCAGGATCGATGTTGTTCGCACTTCGCGAAGTTTACGAACGAGATTCACCGCCACATCGAGCAGATCCATGCCAAATGCAAGCTGCGGTATGAAGTCGACTGCGAGCGGAACTGCTGGATAAAAACGTTTAAATCGAACGATTCATGCTAATATCCAGTCATGCAACTCCTAAGCGCTAACTACGCAAAAACCCAGTTCGGGCAAATGATCGACATGGCTCAAAAAGAGCCGGTCCGCATCACCCGGCACAACCGGGTGGTCGGCGTGATGGTGTCGGCGCAAGACTATGAAGACATGCGGGCGTTTTATGCCAACCGCCTTAAGCAGACGCTGCAAGCCACCGCTACTTCAGCGCGCGAGCGTGGGTTAACGCAAGACAAACTGGACGAGTTGCTGAACGACGAGAGTTGAAACCTCGGCTTTGGGCTACAAAGCCATGCACATCGTCATCGATACCAACGTCCTTATCAGCGCCGCGCTGTCGCCTGACGGCTTGCCTGCAAAGGTGGTGGCAAAGGCGTTGACTGACCACCAACTGGTCTTTACAAGCGCTACTTTTGCCGAGCTTGAATCCCGCCTTTGGAAACCCAAGTTTGACCGCTACATCAACCTGGATGAGCGTAAAGCAGTTTTGCACGATGTCAGCGCAGCCGCTATTTGGGTAGAAGTGTCGCAAAACATTGCTGATGTAGCCTACAGCCGCGATGCAAACGACGACATGTTCATTCACGCTGCCATTGCAGCCGATGCCAAACTGTTGATCACAGGCGATCAGGACTTGCTGGTTTTGGCACAAAGCCTGAACGACAGTTGCAAGCTGGTCATTTGTAAGCCCGCCCAAGCTTTGAGTTTGATTTGACCTTGATCAGTCAGCAATTGATATGCTATGAAATCAGGAGCTGATAGCGCACTATTTTATAGGGCTACAGGCTATTTTGATAAGTGAGAATAAGGCAATTCAAACTTCCAAGCCGTTACTGCGGCCCTGAGTTAGATTCCATGCCCGAATCTCTGCTCAAGCCGCCTCAAGCAAAAACTCAACCTTGACCGCCTCAAACGGAAAAACAACACCACCGCCATCATCGCGGTCGATCACGCCAGCTTTGAGCAGGGCGGTAATGTCTGTGTGAACTGCCTTCACGTCACGCCGAACCCTGCGGGCGGCTTCGCGTATGGATATGGGGCCTGCGCCGCACAGCGCTTTGAGCAGTTCCCAACGTTTGGCCGTCAGCACTTGCCAGAGCAGCTCTGGCGTGGCGAAGGCTATTCGCGTGTTGCGCTCTGGCTTGCCAGACTTCCACGACTGCACAAAACTGGCCATGGAATCTTCAGGGGAGTTGACTTCAAGAATCACTGTTTTCATGGTTCCACCTT